>NZ_NFIB01000019.1:0-57781 GCF_002159385.1 Flavonifractor sp. An52 | reverse complement strand
CGCAACACTGCCAACGAGGATCATCTGCCTCCGCTGGTCAAGCGGAGACGGTGGCTGTCAGCACAAACGCAGGTGGCATAACCGGACATGTTGGGTGTGCGGTTTTCTTGACTATTCCATCACCACCTTTTTTGCCATGGCCTACATTATTTTTGTCAATCCCAATACGCTGTGTGCCAACGTGGGTACTCAGGCCCAGCCCTTTTTCCCGGCTATGCCGGAGTCCCTCTGGGGACCGGTGCTGGTGGCCACCTGTGTATCGGCGGCCATCGGCTGCTTTCTGACCGGACTGCTGGCCAATTTGCCCTTTGCGCAGGCGCCGGGAATGGGCCTGAACGCCTTTTTTACCTATACGGTATGTTTGGGAATGGGCTATACCTGGCAGGAGGGACTGGCCATTGTACTGCTCAGCGGCTTGCTCTTTCTGGCCTTTACCCTTTCGCCGCTGCGGGGAAAGCTGATTCGTGCCATCCCCGACTTTATGAAGCACGCCATTTCGGCGGGAATCGGATTGTTTATCGCGCTGATCGGACTGCTCAATGTAAAGGTGATCACCCTCAGCGGCACGGTGCCCGCACTGCAGCTGTCCACCCTGGTGGACGGACAGCGGGTGTGGAATGTACAGGGGCTGCTGGCGCTGGCAGGGTTGCTGCTTACCGCTGTGCTGATGGCCTTCCGGGTCAAGGGCGCGGTGGTGCTGGGGATTGTAATCACCACTCTGGTCGGCCTGCCATTGGGTGTGACTCAGATTCCCGAGACAGTGACCATGGAACACATTACTCTGGCGCCAGTCCTGTTCCAGATGGATCTGGGGGGCGTGCTGGAGAAAGGGCTTCTGCCGCTGCTGACGGCGGTCATCAGCTTCGCGATTGTGGACTGCTTTGATACCCTGGGAGCGCTGGTGGGTCTGTCTGCCAATGTAGGGCTGAAGGAAGGGACGGAAAAGCGGGGCGAGCGGGCTCTGGTTGCCGACGCTCTGGCTACCTGCTGCGGGGCCTGTGTGGGTACCTCCACAGTTAGCACCTTTGCCGAGTCGGCGGCAGGCATTGCGGAAGGCGCACGCACCGGCCTGAGCTCCATGGTGGTAGGAGTTCTGTTCCTGTGCTCGGTGTTTCTGGCGCCGGTGGCTGGGATCATCCCTGCGGCAGCCACGGCCCCTGCCCTGATCATCGTAGGCGTGCTTACCATGCGCAGCGCTGCATCTATTCCATGGGACGATCTGGAATGCGCTGTTCCGGCCTTTCTCACCATCGCGGTCATGCCCTTTGCCTATTCCATTTCTGACGGGATCGCCTTTGGCCTGATCAGCTATTGCCTCATCAAGATGCTGCGTGGAAAGGGAAGAGAGGTTTCCGCCTTTACCTACGGTATCGCAGTGATCTTTGCGCTGAAATATGTGCTGGCAAATTTGTAAGCCGGGGCGGTGGATTCGTTTTTTCTTGTACATCCAGTTGGGATATGATAAAATAAAGATAAAGATAAAAAGTTGTTTTTATCTGGGAGGTGCGGAATGCCGAAAGTCGCCTACTCTGAGGAGGAACGAAAGCAGATTCGTCAGGCGCTGGTTACCACGGGACTGGAGCTGATGACGAGGCAGGGAATCCAGCACACCACAGTGGAACAGATCTATACGGCGGTGGGGATCTCCAGGACCTTTTTCTATTCCTTCTTCCCCACCAAGGAGGATCTGATTGTGGAGATGCTCTATCTCCAGCAGCCAAAGCTCATTGCCTATGCCCAAAGTCTGATGGACGATCCTGGGCTGAGCTGGCGGGAGGGTGTCCGGCAGTTCTTATACACCTGCTGCTATGGTGAAAAAAACGGCATCGCGGTGTTGTCTGTAGAGGAGCAGCGGCTGATTTTCCGGAGACTGTCGGAAGAAAGCTATCGGACCTTTCGGGACAAGCAGAGGGCGCTGTTCGGCAGCCTGTTGGAGTGTTTCGGGGTCAAAGCAGACCCGGCCAGAATCGGGCTTTTTACCAACCTGAGTCTGTCTGCCATGATCATTTGCCGGGCCATACCGGAAACGCTGCCCCTCTTTGCCCCGGAAGCGGCCCAGCAGACCATTGCGTTTCAGATCAATGCCATTGTGGACTGCCTGGAGCAATTCAAGCACGAAGCGCCGGCAGACGGTGTGTAACACCTGTCCGTCTGAGCGGAACCATTTGGCCTTCTGTTCAGACGGACTGTTTTATAAGCTTAATAAACACAAAAATATAAAAATATCTTTATTTTGCCAGGCTGACGGCGGAGCCGTCTCAAAATAAAATGTGCAGGAGGAAACAGTTATGGGATTGTTCAGCAAATTGTTCAAGGGACCTGAGGTAGATATGGAGAAGAGCAATGCCAACGCAAAAAAGATGCGGGTGTTGTTTAATCAGGTGGTGGAAAACGGAGATGAATACAAATTGATTTTCGGCTATACCGAGGATGTGAGCCGGTTCAATTACGGCTTTGTCCACGGCAGCAAGACCAAAATCGGAAACCTGATCGTGGGCTGGAACGAGGCTAGTCAGACCATCGTAGTGGTGCCTACCGTACCTGATCTGTCCGGCTGCGGGGACCCCACCTATTACCGCCGCGCTGAGATCCTGAAGGCCTACCGGAACAAGTATCCCACCGACGCCTTTATCATCTATCCGGACAAGAGAAGCTACATCGGGATCAACGCCTACGACTGGCTGGAGGATGAAAGCCTGTACGTCTATGTGTCCCAGGAGGAGGAACTGAAGGCCTTTACCGACTTCTTCCTCAACCGCTTTGCCACCAAGTGAGGCGTCCCATGCCCCTGATGGAGATTGGCGCCGTTGTATTGGTGCTTTTGGTTATCGTTATTTTGGGAAATCTGTGGTTTCACTTTGTGGAAGCCATTCTGGAGCGGATCAGGCGGCTGTTTCACCGGAAAGAGGAGCCGCCGGCGTGGCATCCCCTTCCACCAGAGCAGGAGGACCGGGAGGATCGCTGATATCCACAAAAGCCCAATCAATAAAACACCCCCTGACCTGCACCAGTTCAACGGGCAGGTCAGGGGGTGTTTGTGCAGCGTCAGAATACCGGAATATGAGTCTCCATCATGATGGCTCTCCTCCCTCCAGTTCATCCAGACAATGGAGGCAAAACCATCCCGGACCCGGCTTGCTGGCCGGGTCCGGGATAGCTGGTACGGAGGGGTGGGGCAAAGGTCAGGAGCAGCAGCTCTTCAGCTGGGGATGGCAGTCGCCGCCGGGGGTGGGGCTGCTGGGGGGGAAGAACTCGTTGACGGGGAACTTCACATGGCGGAAGATCTCGCAGGGGTCCTCCTCGCCGCCGCCGCAGGCGCATTCCTTCTCGGGCATACAGTAGTCGTACACCGGCATAAGCAGCTGGGAATCCCGCTCCAGCCGGATGATGGAGAACTGGCCCAGGGTGACATAGATCCGCTTGCCCTGGCTGCCGCAGCACAGCTCGCTGTTGAAACAGCCACAGATACAGGGGGGCACGTCGGACAGCTCGCAGTCACAGGAGTGGCACTCGCACACATCTACCAGCTTCATGTTGAGGACGATGGGGTCCACCACCTCCACCACGGCGGTAGGCAGGTTGCTCTGGCGGAGCATCTGCTCATCCAGACCCTCCAGCGAGGTCTGAGAGGAGAAGATCTTGGCGGTGCCTTCGCTGCCGAACAGGATCACCCGCTTGTCAAAGACGCACAGGCCGCTGACCTCCACAGGCCGGGCAGCGCCCACAAAGGCGTCGGCGGTGACCCGGTAGAAGTAGCGCACGTCAACGGTGTAGAAGCCCCGGTTGAATCCAACCGGCTCCACATCGATGTACACATAGAGCAGCTCGGCCTTGCCGGCCTTGATGCTGACGGCGCGCTCAATGGCCGCCTGGGAACTCTGGGTGGGATAGAAACGCAGATCTTCGATACAATCCTTATCCTTGCAGGAATCGTAGATCTTTTTCGTGTGTATGCATACGGCCTCCCGGATGCAGGCCGCATCCTGGACCGGACCGGGCATCATCTTGTCGGGCATTGCAATACCTCCTAGCAGATATTGGAGGGATAGTTCCCTTCCGCTCCATTCTATGTTTGCCCGGCCGGTTGGTGCGGAGCAAAAGGCCCGCCGTTTACACGCGGCGGGCCTGTACCTTATTTCTTTCTGCGCAGAAGGTCGGTGAGGATCAGGACGGTACAGCAGGTCAGGAGTACCACCCCAATAAGGATGGCGCAGTTGCAGAAAAACTCCTCCGGCATAACCAGGATGATCTGGTCGGTGGCGGAATCGAAGATCCAGTTGTCCTTGCCGGGGAAGAAAATGGCGTGGAAGATCACAAAGGCCCGGTTAAAATCCAGAGCGGCCAGTCCGGCCAGTATCAGCACAAGCCCACCGGCGGTTACGCCGGCCCAAAAGCCGGGGCCGTGCCCCAGCAGCGGTTTGTAGACCCATTGTTTTCCAAGCCGGAGAATCAAAAGGAGCAGGCAGGCGGCGGCGCTGATGCCCAGTACCCAGAAGTCTAGCAGGAACAGCTCCCGTACATCGGCAAAATGACTGTAGCCGGATTGGGACCAGGCCAGCTGACCGGTGCCGAAGGGTTTGCCAAAGACGCAGAAATCCAGAACCTCGTCGTAAGCCTCCCGGATGGTTTCCTCCGACCAGCCGGTACGCTCAGGCAGATCCAGCATATCGATCTGGATGTAGTAGAACGGACGGAACAGAATGGGGACCGCGATGGAAAAACTGAGAATCAGCAGGGCCAGCAGCAGAGCGGCCAGAGCGGTAACTGCTTTGGGCAGCCGCATGGGATCACTTCCTTTTGACAGACAGAGAGATCAAAACCTGGGAGGGCAGATAGAACAGCCACATCCCCACCCGGGCAAATTCCACCAGGGGACCGCCTGCCGCCGGGAACCAGGCGGACAGGTTTTGCAGCCCCACGCAGAGATCGCAGCCCACAAAGAGAAACAGCCCCAGGGAAAAGCCCCGGAAGGGGGTGCCCAGGCTGAGACTTTCCAGGGCATTGCAAACAAGCTGGGAGAAATAGAAGAGGGAGAGAGCAGTCAGACCGTCCAGCGCTCCCAGCCGCCAGGCTGTTATCAGGGCGGCGACGACCAGCAAGCCCCGCAGGGCTAGCCGCAGAGGCAGCTTTTCCGGTCGCAGTTTGGCGATGCGGGTCAAATAGAGCAGCTGCACGACGCAGAAGCAGGCTACCCCTGCCAGATACCAACGGTCCAGTACCAGCAGGAACAGGTCGGCCAGCAGGGTAAAGCCCAGGGCAATTTTCATCAGCAAACCGTCCCGTCCCTGTCCGGCCCAAAGGACAAAACAGAAACATAGCAGGATGGAGAGATATTTGATTGGAATATCCCATCCGCTGTCCGGCCGAAACAGGTCCAGCCAGAGAAAGATCAGGTAGAGACAGCCCTCCAGCAGCGGAAACCATAGAATACGCTTCATTTCTTAAAGCGCTCCAGCAGCTTCTGCTCCCAGCGGTCGCCATATTTCATACAGATCAGGAAGATGGCCAGGCCCGCAGCTCCCAGCAGAGCCATGGCCCAATAGGGGATGGCCAGCACTGAGCCGCCCACCAGACAGGACACCAGCAGGCCCCAGGGCCGGGCTACCAGCACCAGAACGCAGAATCGTTTCAGGGGGATATCGGTGAGACCGGCCAGGATGCACAGCAGATCGTCGGGGAAGAAGGGGAAGAGGAAGGCAAGAAAAAGAAACACATCCCGCTTGCGGCGGATGATGTCCAGATATTTTTCCGATACCTTCTGGCTGACCAAGCGGTCCACAAACCGCTGCCCCAGCACCCGAGCTAACCAGAATACCAAAGTAGAGCCTACAACAACAGCGGCCCAAGTGAGCAGGAAAGCGGGCCAGGTGCCAAAGAGCAGGGCGCCGGCCAGAGCGGTAATGTTGCTGGGAATGGGAGCCACCACCACGCCCAGCAGCTGGATCACAAAATAGAACAGATGAGAAAAGGGTGCAAAACGGGCGATATAGGCCCGCATGGCGTCCAGCGAGCCCAGCGAGGAGAAAAAGCCGGTTTTCCAGAGCAGCAGTCCGCTGCCGCCCAGCAGGAGGATGGCCAGCAGCAGGGCCGGAAGCCATTTTCGGGAATTCTTCAAAGCGCGTCGCCTCGTCTTTCTGTGTTCTGTTCTATAGGCTACCATATGTTACGGCAGACTGTCATTAAAATTTCTTAAATTTTCCCGCAAAACGCAAAAATCCACACCCGAAGGTGTGGTTCTTGTCCGTTGGTGGAAAGGACTTATCGCTCGCTGGAGACAACTTGCTCATTGCTGCCAAAAATCAGCTCATCCACATCATTGTACATAATATTGCTTCACCTCCCCGTCTGTTGTTTGATCTGTGCTTAGTATACGCGCAAGTCTGGTAAAGAACAAGAGGAGGGAGGTAAAGCTTTAATCAAGTTTGGGGCTGGATTTGGTCAAAAGCTCCGGAGAGGGGGATCTCTCCGGAGCCGAAAACGGTTACATCCGCTTTTTCCGCAGCAGGAAGGTGATGGCAAACCACAGGGCCAGGTACAGAGTGATGGAGGCGCCTGCGGAGGAGCTGAGCTCATAGGAGGTCATGAGTCCGGCGATCCCGGCCACCACCGCAGCCAGAATGGAGATCAGATGGAACTGGCGCATATTGCGGGCCAGATTGCGGGCAGCGGCGGCAGGCAGGACCAGCAGAGAGTTGATGACCAGCAGGCCCACCCAGGTCATGGACACGGTGACCACCACGGCAATGGCCATGGAGAAGATGGCCTCCTGCCAGAACACCTTGACGCCCCGGCTGTCAGCCAGGGTGGGGTGGATGGAGGAGAGCATCAGTCCGTTGAAGGAGCACAGCCACAGCACTACCACGACCAGAAGGATGACCGCCAGCAGGGCAATCTTTCCCGGTTCCACACTGAGGATATCACCAATGAGCAGACTGTTGAACTTAGTAAAGCTGCCGCTGTCAAAGGTGGCGATAAAGATGCCGAGAGCCACGGCGGTGGAGGAGAACACACCAATCACCGTATCGCTGGCCATGTTGGACTTGCGCTGAACGTAGGTAAAGAGCAGGGCAAA
Organism: Flavonifractor sp. An52; assembly: GCF_002159385.1. Lineage (NCBI taxonomy): Bacteria > Bacillati > Bacillota > Clostridia > Eubacteriales > Oscillospiraceae > Flavonifractor > Flavonifractor sp. An52. The sequence goes on along the minus strand of NZ_NFIB01000019.1, from coordinate 50,709 downwards.
GGCGGCGGCCAGCAGAATGGCGGCCCACATGGGGTCGGCCATACCGCACAGAGTGCCGATGGCAATGCCGGTAAAGGCGGAGTGGCCCAGAGCGTCAGAGAAGAAGCTCATTCGGTTGGTGACCACCATGGTGGACAGCAGGCCGAACAGGGGAGAGATCACCAGCACCGCCAGCAGGGCATTTTTCATGAAGTACATAGTGCCGGGGGCTGCCCACTCGAAGGGGAGCAGCTCCACCAGGGAATACCACAGTTCCATCAGCTGCGGCCCCCTTTCCCCAGCGCCAGATGAAAGACCTCTTGAAATTCGGGAGAGGACAGAACCTCGTCGGGCGGTCCCACTTTGAGCACCTGGCTTTTCAGCAGAATTACCTTGTCGGCGTACTGGTCCAGGGTGGCAAAGTCGTGGGTGGACAACAGAATGGACAGGTCAAACCGGGTGCGGATCTCATCCAGCATATCCAGCAGCTGCTTCTCGCCGTCCACGTCCACACCGGAGAGTGGCTCGTCCAGGATCAGGATATGGGGCAGGGGTTCCAGCGCCAGAGCCAGCAGCACCCGCTGAAGCTCGCCGCCGGACAGGGCGCCCATCCGCCGGTCCAGCAGCCCTTCGCCGTGGACCCGTGCCAGACACTGGGATACCCGCTCCCGCAGCTTTTTGGGGGAGGGCAGGAATACCGGCCACTTGGAGATGGCGGCGGAGAAGAAATCAAATACGCTTACCGGGTCCCCACGGTCGAAGCTGGGGGACTGGGGCACATAGCCGATAAGGGGCCGGGTCTTGTCGCCTCCCGCCCGCTGAAACTCAATGACTCCGGTGTGGGGGACTTGGCCCAGAATGGTGCGGAACAGGGAACTCTTACCTGCTCCGTTAGGGCCGATGAGGGCCACGATCTCTCCGCAGTGGAGGTGGAAAGATACGTCGTGGAGGACCTCTTCATTGCCAAAGTTGACCCCCAGGTCGGCCACCTTCAGGCAGCAGGAGCCGGCACAGCCGGGGCCGGAAGTTCCGTGTTTGTGTACGCTCATCCAAACGCCTCCACAATGGTATCAATGTTCTTCTGCATGGCATCCAAATAGGGCTGGATGCCCGTGCCTTTGCCGCTCATGATCATATCCAGCTGATAGACCTGACAGCCCACCTCCCGGGCGATGGTGTCGGCGGAGGCGGTAGAACCATTGACCTCGGTAAAGATAGGCATGGTCCCCAGGTCGTATTTCTGGGCAAGCTTGATGGCGTCCACGATCTCAGCCAGCTCCTGGGCGGAGGCGGTAGAACCTTCCTCTTCTTCAATGGCCTTAAAGATGGTCAGGCCCATGGCGTTGGCAAAGTATTGGAAGCCGTCGTGGAAGGTGACAATGGAGCGGCCCTTGTAGGGCGCCAGCGCCTCCCGCCAGCTGAGGTCCGCCTCCGTCAGCGCGGTCTGGGCGGCGCTCTCGTTCTGAGTGTAAAGGTCGCCATTGGCGCTGTCCAGCTCGGTCAGAGACTGGGAGATCTGACTCAACATGAGACTGGCATAGGTGGCGTCCATCCAGATATGGGGATCGTATTCGGCGTCGTGGTCATGGCCCTCATGGCCCTGGGCAGGCAGCAGATCCATCCCCTCTGAGCAGTCGATGACCTGAGCAGAGGAGGTGGACAGGGCGTCGTTCATGAAGTCCTCCAGTCCTGCGCCGTTCATGACGATGACGTCGGCCCCCTCAATGGCCTTCATGTCGGCCACGGTGAGGGTGTAGTCGTGGAGGCAGGAGGTCTGCTGGTTTACCAGCAGGCTCACTTCTACACCCTCCGCGCCCTCCGTCACTGCGGTGGTGAAGAGGTAGACCGGGTAGGTGGTGGCCACGATATGGAGGATGTTTTCATCCTGGGGCTGGGAGGCGGCGGGCTGTCCGCAGGCGGAGAGCAGCAGGCCAAAAGCGCACAGGGGCGCAAGCAGTTTTTTCATGTGGTTCCCCTTACAGTTGAGTAGTTTTATCATAACATCTTATTATATCGCTTTTTTCTGCCGGTGTAAAATAAAATCTTTATGGACGATTTCAAAAAATAAACATAACGACGTTAAAATTACTCTGTTAAGTTAATGACGGGTGTGATATGATGGAAGTAACAGGCACCGGCGGTTTTTGAGGAACTTGTCGGAGTACATCCAAAGGAAAAGGAGTCCACAGGATGGATTATTACGCGTTTTATACCGGACAGTGCTTTGACGCATACCGCTATCTGGGGGCCCATCGGTCGGGAGAGGAGTGGGTGTTCCGCACCTTTGCACCCTCCGCTGCGGGGGTGGTGCTCCTTCATGGAGGCCGGGAGCTGCCCATGGAGCGAATCCACGACGGCAATTTTTATGAGGTGCGGGCGGAGGGCGTCCAGCCGGGGGACTGTTATCAGTACCGCATCTACCGCCGGGATGGGGGCTATACCGACCACTGTGACCCCTACGGTTACGGCATGGAGCTGCGGCCGGACCATTGCTCGGTGGTGCGGGATCTGGGGACGTATACCTTCCAGGATGAGAAGTGGATGGCGGGACGGACCGACCGTCGGGAGGATCCGCTGAATATCTACGAGCTTCACCTGGGCTCCTGGCGGCGGAGACCGGACGGGAGCTGGTACCGCTATGACGAATTGGCCCAGCCTCTCATCGACTATGTGAAGGAGTGCGGCTATAACTATGTGGAGTTCCTTCCTATCAGCGAGCATCCCTGCGATGAGAGCTGGGGCTACCAGATCACCGCCTTTTACGCCCCCACCAGCCGGTACGGCACCGCAAGGGAGCTGATGATGCTCATTGACCGGCTCCACCAGGCCGGGATCGGGGTCATTTTGGACTTTGTACCCGCCCATTTCGCGGTGGACGACTACGGCCTGGCCAAGTACGATGGTACCGCCCTCTATGAGTACCCCCACCGGGATGTGGAGGTCAGTGAGTGGGGGAGCCACAATTTCATGCACTCCCGGGGGGAGGTGCGCTCCTTCCTCCAGTCCTGCGCCCGGTACTGGCTGGAGGAGTTCCACTTTGACGGCCTGCGGATGGACGCCATCAGCCGGATTCTATACTGGCAGGGGGATGAGGCCCGTGGAGTGAACGGGGACGGCGTAGCCTTCCTGCGTACCATGAACCAGGGGCTGAAGCGCCTGTGTCCCGGCTGCATTCTGGCGGCGGAGGACTCCACCAACTTCCCCAAGGTCACCGCTCCGGCGGAGCAGGAGGGACTGGGCTTCGACTACAAGTGGGACATGGGGTGGATGCATGACACCTTGTCCTATTTCCAGACGCCGCCCGATCAACGGCCTGCCCGGCGCCACCAGCTTACTTTTTCCATGCACTATTTTCCCCAGGAGCGCTACCTGCTCCCCCTGTCCCACGACGAGGTGGTCCACGGCAAGGCCACCATTTTGCAGAAGATGTATGGTGATTATGACGGCAAGTTCCCCCAGGCCAGGGCGCTATACCTTTATATGATGGTTCATCCGGGAAAGAAGCTTAACTTCATGGGCAACGAGATCGGCCATTTCCGGGAGTGGGACGAAAAGCGGGAGCAGGACTGGCTGCTGCGGAACTTTCCCATTCACGACGCCTTCTACCACTACATGGCCGAACTAAACCACATCTATCTGGACTACCCCGCTCTGTCCCGGTGGGACTATCGGCCTGAGGGCTTTGCCTGGCTGGACGGGAGTGGGGAGGAATCCTGTGTCTTTGCCATCCAGCGGCAGGGGGGTGGGGAGCGGCTAGTTGCCCTCTTCAACTTCGGCGCTCAGGCCCGGCAATACCGGCTGCCCGCCACGGCAGGCGCAAAATTGCTCCTTCACACCGACTGGCAGCGTTTCGGCGGGTCCACGCCGGCGGGGGAGCGGCCCAAGCCGGCCGGCGGTGTGCTGACGGTATGCCTGCCGCCCTATTCTGGGCAGCTATATTGCATGGAATCATACAAATATTCATAAATAAATGAATATTATACACAATACCCAAAATAATACCCAAGGAGCAAGGGAAAAATACGCATATTTATGCGATATAACACTTGCAATTTTATTTAGGCTGTGGTACACTGTGTCCAACATAAACAAACGGAGGTTTTTACCATGGCTGACATTAAAAAAGTGGTACTCGCCTATTCCGGCGGTCTGGATACATCCATCATCATCCCCTGGCTGAAGGAGAACTACGGTAATCCCGAGATCATCGCCGTGGCCGGCGACGTGGGCCAGAACGACGAGCTGGAGGGCCTGGAGGAGAAGGCCATCAAGACCGGCGCTTCCAAGCTGTACGTGATGGACCTGGTGGACGAGATGGTGGACGACGTCATCATCCCCTCCATGCAGATGGGCGCCAAGTACGAGGACTATCTGTTGGGCACCGCCTTTGCCCGGCCCGTCATCGCCAAGGGCCTGGTGGACATTGCCAAGAAGGAAGGGGCCGACGCCATCGCCCACGGCTGCACCGGCAAGGGCAACGACCAGATCCGCTTCGAGCTGGCCATCAAGCGCTTCGCTCCTGAGATGAAGATCATCGCCCCCTGGCGTGAGTGGGACATCAAGAGCCGGAACGAGGAGATCGACTACGCCGAGGCCCACAACGTGCCTCTGAAGATCAGCCGGGAGACCAGCTACTCCAAGGATAAGAACCTGTGGCACCTGTCCCACGAGGGCCTGGATCTGGAGGATCCCGCCAGCGAGCCTCAGTACGACAAGCCCGGCTTCCTGGAGATGGGCGTGTCCCCCGTGAAGGCCCCCGACGCCCCCACCTATGTGACCATCGACTTTGAGAAGGGCTGGCCTGTGGCCGTGGACGGCGAGAAGATGAAGGCCTCCGACATCATCCGCAAGCTGAACAAGCTGGGCGGCGAGAACGGCATCGGCCTGCTGGACATCGTGGAGAACCGGATGACCGGCATGAAGGACCGCGGCGTGTACGAAACCCCCGGCGGCGCCATCCTGTACCGGGCCCACGAGGTGCTGGAGATGATCACCATCGACAAGGACACCGCCCACATGAAGAGCAAGCTGGCAGTGGACTTTGCCGACCTGGTATACAACGGCAAGTGGTTCACCCCCCTGCGGGAGGCCCTGTCCGCCTTTGCTACCGAGACCCAGAAGCACGTTACCGGCCAGGTGAAGCTGAAGCTGTACAAGGGCAACATCATCACCTCCGGCGTTACCTCTCCCGAGACCCTCTACTCTGAGGACATCGTTACCTTCCAGGAGAGCGACTACAACCAGAACGACGCCACCGGCTTCATCAACCTGTGGGGCCTGCCGGATACCGTGCTGGCGCTCCGGGATCAGGGCAAGCTGAACAAGTAAGATAGCAGATGGAAGATAGGAGATAGGAGATAGACCGCCGGTCTATAAAACTCTTATCTCCTATCTCCTATCTTCACACTCCTAACTTAGTAAAAAGGTGGTTAACTTACCATGAAACTTTGGGCTGGACGGTTCCAGAAAGAGACCGATACACTGGTCAACGACTTTAACTCTTCCATCACCTTTGACGCCCGGATGTACAAAGAGGATATCGCCGGATCCATTGCCCATGCCACCATGCTGGGCAAGCAGGGCATCATTGAGGAGCATGAGGCGGAAAAGATCATCGAGGGTCTGAAGGTCATCCTGGCGGACATCGACGCCGGGCAGGTGGAGTTCTCGCTGGAGAACGAGGACATCCACATGAACATTGAGACCATGCTCACCCAGCGCATCGGGGATACCGGTAAGCGGCTGCACACCGGCCGGTCCCGTAACGACCAGGTGGCGGTGGATTTCCGGCTGTATGTCAAGCAGGAGATCCCCAAGATCATCGACATGGTGCTGGACCTGGAGAAGGTGCTCATCAAGAAAGCAGAGGCCAATCTGGAGACCGTCATGCCGGGCTATACCCATATGCAGCGGGCTCAGCCCACCACCTTTGCCCACTACATGATGGCCTACGCCAATATGCTCCGCCGGGACGTGACCCGGTTGGAGGATTGCCTGGAGCGGATGGACGAGTGCCCCCTGGGTGCCGGTGCCCTGGCCACCTCCACCTATCCGGTGGACCGGTTCCAGACTGCCGCCGCCCTGGGCTTCCAGAAGCCCACCGACAACTCCATGGACTCGGTGTCCGACCGTGACTTTGCCATTGAGTTCCTGTCCGCCTGCTCCATTATGATGATGCACCTGTCCCGGTTCTCCGAGGAGATCATCCTGTGGTGCTCCTGGGAGTTCAAGTATGTGGAGCTGGACGACGCCTATTCCACCGGCTCCTCCATCATGCCCCAGAAGAAAAACCCCGACGTGGCCGAGCTGGTCCGGGGCAAGACTGGTCGGGTGTATGGCTCCCTCATCACCCTGCTCACTGTTATGAAAGGCCTGCCCCTGGCCTACAACAAGGATATGCAGGAGGATAAGGAGCCGGTGTTCGACGCCATCGACACCGTGGAGATGTGCCTGCCTGTCTTTACCGCCATGCTGGACACCCTCACCGTCCTGCCCAAGAACATGAGAAATGCGGCCTCCGGCGGCTTCATCAACGCCACCGACTGCGCCGACTACCTGACCAAGAAGGGAATGCCCTTCCGGGAGGCTTACATGATCGTGGGCCGGCTGGTCAACCTGTGTATCAAGGCAGGCGAGACTTTGGATACCCTGCCTCTGAAGGACTTCCGTTCCATCTCCAACCTGTTTGACGCCGATGTGTACCAGGCCCTGGAGCTCAAGACCTGCGTCAACGGACGTAAGGTTTACGGCGGCCCTGGTAAGGAGGCCGTGGAGCAGCAGATCGCCAACATCAAGGCCTTTGTGGAGGAGAGAACCCATGAGTAAGCCTAAGGTATTTATCGACGGCCAGGAAGGTACCACCGGTCTCCAGATCCATCAGCGGCTGGCAGACCGGGATGACATCGAACTGCTGGTGATCGATACTGACAAGCGGAAAGACTTGACAGAAAGAAAGCGCCTGATCAATGAGGCAGACCTGGTTTTCCTCTGCCTGCCTGACGCCGCGGCGGTGGAGTCGGTGGGTCTCATTGAGAACTCCCGCACCCGGGTTATCGATGCATCCACCGCTCACCGCACAGCTCCCGGCTGGGTATATGGTTTCCCGGAATTGTACAAAAATCCGAAGGAAATCATCGGAAATGCCCGATTCGTGGCCAATCCGGGTTGCCATGCCACCGGCTTCCTGGCTTCGGCAGCTCCACTGGTCTCCATGCGTATCCTGCCCAAGGACTACCCTATGACCTGCTTTTCCCTCACCGGATACTCCGGCGGCGGCAAGAAGATGATCGCCCAGTATGAGGAGGGGGAGAAAGGAGAAGAGCTTTACAGCCCGAGAGTGTATGGAACCACCCTTCGGCACAAACATCTGCCCGAAATGCAGAAAATTTCCGGCCTGGATACCCCGCCGGTATTTACCCCTGTGGTGGACGACTACTACAAGGGCATGGCCACTACCATCTTCCTCCACAACCGCTATCTGGTGGGCCAGCCCACCGCCAAGGAACTGAGTCTGATCCTGATGGCCTACTATGCCGGCCAGCCACTGGTGACGGTGGCCCCCTATTCTGAGGAACCGGCCTATCTGGCGGCCAATACCCTGGCGGGCACCGACAAGCTGGAGCTCACCGTCAGCGGCCACGAGGGACAGTCCATCGTTACAGCACGGTTCGACAACCTGGGCAAGGGCGCTTCGGGCGCGGCAGTGCAGAACATGAACCTGATGTTGGGCTTCGATATGACAGCCGGCCTGGCGCTGTGAGAAACGCAACGGCGGGGGCAAGCCCTCGCCCTCCTGTAGGGGCCGATGCCCACATCGGCCCGCGATTCCAATTTGAGGAGTGAACGATATGAAACAGATCCCCGGCGGCGTGACCGCCCCCAAGGGTTTTACCGCGTCCGGTGTCCACTGCGGCGTGAAGAAGGGCAAGGGGGACGGCAATCAGCCCCCCATGAGCAAGATGCCTGAGGTGCTGGAGGGCAAGAAGGACCTGGCCCTCATCGTGTCTGAGCAGCCCTGTGTGGCGGCTGCCGTGTACACCATGAACCGGGTGAAGGCCGCTCCCCTCTATGTCACCATGGACCACCTGGAGAACGGCGAGGCCCAGGCTATCGTGGCTAACTCCGGCAACGCCAACGCCTGCGCCCCTAACAGCCACGAGCACGCCGAGACCATGTGCCAGCTGGCCGCCCAGGCCGCCGGCCTGAAGGCCTCCGACTTTGTGGTGGCTTCCACCGGCGTCATCGGTCAGGAGCTGAACATCGACGCCATTGCCAAGGGGCTGCCCGCCGCCGCCGCCGCCCTGTCCAAGGACGGCTCCGACGCCGCGGCCAACGCCATTATGACCACCGATACCGTGAAGAAGGAGCTGTCTGTCACCTGTTCCGTGGGCGGCAAGACCGTGACCATCGGCGCCATTGCCAAGGGCTCCGGCATGATCCACCCCAACATGGGCACCATGCTGTGCTTTGTTACCACCGACTGCGCCATCACCCATGAGATGCTCACTGACGCCCTTCACGAGATCGTCCCCCGTACCTTCAACCGGGTGACGGTGGACGGGGACACCTCCACCAACGATATGTGCGTGGTGCTGGCCAACGGCATGGCGGGCAACGAGCTGGTGGAGTGGAAGGACGACAATTATACCGTCTTCTACAAGACCCTCTACTATGTGTTTGAACAGCTGGCCCGCAACATCGCCGCCGACGGCGAGGGCGCCAGCAAGCTGATCACCTGCACCGTGGCCAATGCCCGTAGCGAGGAGAGCGCTGAGCGTCTGGCCAAGGCGGTGGTGGGCTCCTCCCTGGTGAAGGCCGCCATGTTCGGCTCCGACGCCAACTGGGGCCGTGTGCTGTGCGCCATGGGCTACTCCAAGGCCCCCTTCCGTCCTGAGTTTGTGGATGTGAAGTTCTCCTCTGCCGTGGGGGAGATCCTGGTGTGTGAGAAGGGTGCCGGGGTGGACTTCGACGAGGAGAATGCCAAGAGCATCCTGTCTCAGGACGAGGTGGTCATCCATGTGGACCTCCACGAAGGCGAGCATGAGGCCACCTGCTGGGGCTGTGATCTGACCTACGACTACGTTAAGATCAACGGCGACTATCGCACCTGATCAAAGGCAATATGGAGGCGATTCCCATGTCATTCAGCGAGGTGGACCGGGCCAAGGTACTGGCCGAGGCCCTGCCCTACATTCAGAAATACTACGGCAAGACCGTGGTGGTGAAATACGGCGGCAACGCCATGATTTCCGACGAGCTGCGCCAGGCCGTCATTTCCGACATCATCCTGCTCCACCTGGTGGGCATCCGAGTGGTGGTAGTCCACGGCGGCGGTCCGGAGATCACCGAGATGCTGAACAAGATCGGCAAAGAGTCTAAGTTTGTGGACGGACTGCGCTACACTGATGAGGAGACCATGGAAGTGGTCCAGCAGGTGCTGTGCGGCAAGGTGAACAAGAACCTGGTGGCCACCCTGAACCGGATGGGCGGCAAGGCTGTGGGCCTGTGCGGCATGGACGCCGGGATGTTCCAGGCCAAAAAGCTGGACGAGAAATACGGCCTGGTGGGTGAGATTACTGCCGTGGAGCCCCAGATGGTGGAGGACGCCCTGAAGGACGGCTATATCCCGGTGGTGTCCACCGTGGCTCAGGGCATTGACGGCGAGAACTCCTATAACATCAACGCCGACACCGCCGCCGCTAAGCTGGCCACCGCCCTGAAGGCGGAGAAGCTGATCCTGCTCACCGATGTGCGGGGCCTGATGATGGACCCGAAGAACGAGAATACGCTGCTGCCGGTGGTGCGGCTGTCCCAAGTGCCCGGCCTGGTGCAGGACGGCGTCATCAAAGGCGGCATGATCCCCAAGGTGGAGTGCTGCGTGGAGGCGGTGCGCTCCGGCGTGGAGAACGCTGTCATTTTGGATGGCCGCATCCCCCACTCCATCCTCATTGAGCTGCTGTCCGATGAGGGCATCGGCACCATGCTGATGTGAGGTGATAGTATGGACCATAAAGAATTGGTGGAACTGGACCACCAGTATATGATGCAGACCTACGGCCGGTTTGACGTGGATATCGACCACGGCCAGGGGGCTACCCTGTACGACCTGGCGGGGAAGGAGTACATCGACTTCTCCTCCGGTATCGGCGTCAACTCCATTGGTTACGCCAATCCCAAGTGGGTGGAGGCCATCACCAACCAGGCCATGAAGCTGGGTCATATCTCCAATCTGTTTTACTCCCAGCCCTACGCCAAGCTGGCCCAGCAGCTGTGTGAGCGTTCCGGCATGGCGGCCGCTTTCTTCGGCAACTCGGGCGCCGAGGCCAACGAGGGCATGATCAAGCTGGCCCGGAAATATTCTTTTGACAAGTACGGCAAGGGACGGGGCACCATCATCACCCTGAAGAACTCCTTCCACGGCCGTACCATCACCACCCTGACCGCCACCGGCCAGGATGTATTCCACCAGTATTTCTTCCCCTTCAACGACGGCTTCCGGTATGCCCTGGCGGGTGATATGGATTCCCTCCAGGAGGTAGCGGGCCACGACGTGTGCGCCGTCATGCTGGAGCTGGTACAGGGCGAAGGCGGCGTGCTCCCCATGGACCCGGAGTACGTCCACGACCTGGCTGTGCTGTGCGCCGAGCGGGACTGGCTGCTGCTGGTGGACGAGGTGCAGACCGGTGTGGGCCGCACCGGCACCCTGTTTGCCTTCCAGCAGTACGGCATCATTCCCGATGCGGTGTCCTTCGCCAAGGGTATCGCCGGCGGCCTGCCTATGGGCGGCTTCCTGGCCAACGAGCGCTGCCGGGATGTGCTGGGCCCCGGCACCCACGCCTCCACTTTCGGCGGCAACCCCATCTGCGCCGCCGCCGCTCAGGTGGTGCTGGATACCCTGGACGAGGACGCTCTGGCCCAGGTGAAGGAGAAGGGCCACTATATCCGCACCCGCATCGAGCATATGGGCCTGTCCAGCCTGGGAGAGACCCGTGGCCTGGGCATGATGATTGGCGTGGAGGTGAAGGGGGAGGAGAGCAACAAGGTGCTGGCCGCCCGGCTGATCCGGAACGGCCTGCTGGTGCTCACCGCCGGCTCCGCACTGCGGCTGCTGCCCCCGCTGACCATCTCCATGGCGGAGATTGACAAGGGCCTCGCCATTATGAAGGAGACCCTGCTGTAAGCAAACCGAAACAATGAGGTGAATACAATGAAAAAAGACCTGCTCAAGCTGCTGGACCTGACCAAGGCCGATATCGTGAAGATTCTGGATACTGCCGACCAGATGAAATACAACCAGAAGCATGGCCTGACCCACCACTATCTGGAGGGCAAGACCCTGGCCATGATCTTTGAGAAGAACTCCACCCGTACCCGTGTCTCCTTTGAGGCCGGTATGTTCCAGCTGGGCGGCCACGCCCTCTTCCTCTCCGGCAAGGAGAGCCAGATTGGCCGGGGCGAGCCCATCGAGGACACCGCCCGGGTGCTCAGCCGCTACTGCGACGGCATCATGATCCGCACCTTCGGCCAGGCCGAGGTGGAGACTCTGGCCAAGTATTCCTCTATCCCCGTGATCAACGGCCTCACCGACTTCGCCCACCCCTGCCAGGTGCTGGCCGACCTGATGACCATCCGTGAGCACAAGTCCCGGCTGGAAGGCCTGAAGCTGTGCTACATCGGCGACGGCAACAACATGGCCAACTCCCTCATTGTGGGCGGCCTGAAGGTGGGTATGGAGGTGTCCGTGGCCTGCCCCGAGGGCTATGATCCCGATCCCCAGGTGCTGGAGTTTGCCCAGAACTGCGGCGGCAAGTTCACCCTGTGCCGGGACCCCAAGGAGGCGGCTGCCGGAGCCGACGCCCTGTTCACCGACGTGTGGGCATCCATGGGCCAGGAGGGCGAGGCCCAGAAGCGCCGGGCTGTCTTTGAGGGTATCTACCAGATCAATGACGAGCTGATGGCAGTGGCCAACCCCGGCTGCATGGTGCAGCACTGCCTGCCCGCCCACCGTGGCGAGGAGATCACCGCTGAGGTCTTTGAGGCCCACGCCGGTGAGATCTTTGACGAGGCGGAGAACCGTCTCCACGCCCAGAAGGCGGTCATGTACCTGCTGATGAACCCGGAAAACTGATTCAAATTGCTGTTGACGGCCCTGCCGTGGTGTTGTTTCGCCACGGCAGGGCCATTCCGCACCAAACGGTATGGATTTTTCTTGACGGGGACCCAGTTCGGTGTTATAGTATTCTGGTAGTCTAAATGTACGGCCTGAACTCACATTTTTGTAGTCATCGTCGCTTCTTCAGACGATGTCCGAAAATGTGAGTTTTCTTGTCATTTAGCGCGAAATTTTTTGCAGGAGGTACCATTATTATGTATCACGGTACTGTCAAGTGGTTCAACGAGACCAAGGGCTTCGGCTTCATCTCCAACGACGAGGGCGGCGACGACGTGTTCGTGCACTTCTCCGCCATCGTGTGCGACGGCTTCAAGACCCTTCAGGAGGGTCAGAAGGTGACCTACGACGTGGAGCCCGATCCCAAGAACGCTGACAAGCTGCGCGCTGTCAACGTGGTGGCCGCTTGATCGTAAGGATATAAAGCCACACAAAGCAGACCGACAAAACCTGTCGGTCTGCTTTTTTTCATTTCCGTTGACAAGCCGGGGAAAGAATGGTACATTTTATAAGATGAAACAGCGGAAATGAACTGAAACGCCGGTTTGCCAAGGATGGCTGAGCCGGCGCGTTTTCGTTGCTAAGCGGAAGGATGAAGGAGTGAAGGTCCATGAAAACGGATATCGAGATCGCTCAGGCCTGTGAAATGAAGCACATCCGGGACATCGCCGCCCTGGCCGGGGTGGACGAGGAGTACCTGGAGTACTACGGCAAGTACAAGGCCAAGATCGACCTGAAGCTGCTGTCTGATCGGGAAGGCAGGCCCGACGGCAAGCTGGTGCTGGTCACCGCTATCAACCCCACCCCCGCGGGCGAGGGCAAAACCACCACCACTGTGGGTCTGGCCGACGGTATGCGGCGGCTGGGCAAGAACACCGTGGTGGCCCTGCGGGAGCCCTCCCTGGGTCCCGTGTTTGGCGTCAAGGGCGGCGCTGCCGGCGGCGGTTATGCCCAGGTGGTGCCCATGGAGGATATCAACCTCCACTTTACCGGCGATTTCCATGCCATCGGCGCGGCCAACAACCTGCTGGCCGCTATGCTGGACAACCACATCCAGCAGGGCAATGAGCTGGACATCGATGTCAAACGCATTACCTGGAAGCGGTGCGTGGATATGAACGACCGCCAGCTGCGCAACATCGTGTGCGGTCTGGGCGGCCGGATGCAGGGTGTGCCCCGTGAGGACGGCTTCGATATCACCGTGGCCTCTGAGATCATGGCGGTGCTCTGCCTGGCCACCGGGCTGGGCGACCTGAAGGCCCGACTGGGCCGCATGGTGGTGGGCTATTCCCGCTCCGGCGCTCCCATCACCGCCCACGACCTGAAGGCCGAGGGCGCTATGGCCGCCCTGCTGAAGGACGCCATCAAGCCCAACCTGGTCCAGACTCTGGAGGGGACTCCCGCCTTCATCCACGGCGGTCCCTTTGCCAACATCGCCCACGGCTGCAACTCCGTCATGGCCACCCGGGTGGCCCTCAAGATGGGAGATTACGCCATCACCGAGGCCGGCTTCGGCGCCGACCTAGGCGCGGAGAAGTTCCTGGACATCAAGTGCCGTCTGGCCGGGCTGAAGCCCTCTGCCGTAGTGGTGGTGGCCACTGTCCGGGCCCTGAAGCATCACGGCGGTGTGGCCAAGGCCGATCTCAACAACGAAAACCTGGAGGCGCTGGAGAAGGGGCTGCCCAACCTGCTGCGCCATGTGGAGAACATTACCACCGTGTACGGTCTGCCCTGCGTGGTGGCCATCAACCGGTTCCCTACCGACACCGAGGCCGAGCTCAAGCTGGTGGAGGACAAGTGTAAGAAGCTGGGTGTCAACGTGGCCCTCAGCGAGGTGTGGGCCAAGGGCGGCGAGGGCGGCATCGCTCTGGCCCAGGAGGTCATCCGCCTGTGCGAAGAGCCCAACCACTTCTCCTTCGCCTATGAGCTGGATCAGCCCATTGAGGCCAAGCTGGCCGATATCGTGAAGAAGGTGTACCACGGCGACGGCGTGGCCCTCACCCCCGCGGCTAAGAAGCAAGCGGCGGAGCTTACCGCCCTGGGCTTCGGCGGCCTACCCATCTGCATGGCCAAGACCCAGTATTCCTTCTCTGACGACCAGAATCTGCTGGGCGCCCCCGAGGGCTTTACCGTTACGGTGCGCAACATCAAGGTGTCTGCCGGCGCCGGCTTCCTGGTGGCCCTCACCGGCGACATCATGACCATGCCTGGTCTGCCCAAGGTCCCCGCCGCCGAGAAGGTGGACGTGGATGAGAACGGCAAGATCTCCGGCTTGTTCTAAAAGAAAACGCGGGCGGGTGGTAACACCCGCCCGCTGTAATGAGGAGTTGATTGCGATGAATACCGCCAACCAGACCTGCGGCGATTTTCTGGACGCCCTTGCCTCCAAAGCGCCTGTTCCTGGCGGCGGCGGCGCCTCCGCCCTGGTGGGCGCTCTGGGAGCGGCCCTGTGTACCATGGTGGGCAACTACACCGTAGGCAAGAAGAAGTATGCCGAGGTGGAGGAGGACGTGAAGGCCCTGATGGCCAAAGCGGAGGACCTGCGGGCTCGCCTGCTGGCTCTGGTGGACGCTGACGCTGCGGCCTTCGAGCCCCTGTCCAAGGCCTACGCCATTCCCAAGGATGCCCCCGACCGGGAGCAGGTGATGGAAGAATGCCTCCGGAATGCTGCGGCCACACCCATGGAGATCCTGCGCCTGAGCTGTGAGGCCATTGACCTTCACAGTGAGATGCTGGAGAAGGGGAGTGTGATGATGCTCTCCGATGTAGGCACCGGGGTGGTTTTCTGCTGGAGTGCTCTGTACGGCGCTGCCCTCAACGTGAAGGTCAACACCAAGAGTATGGCTGACCGGGCCTATGCGCAGGCTATGAATGAAGAAGTGGACAGTCTGGTGGAGCGGTATTGGAAGATCGCAGAGCGCGTTTATGAAGCAGTTCTGGGGAGGTTTGCCTGATGGCGGAACATTGGAAGGGGGCCCCTGTGGCCCGGGCTCTGACAGAGCGGCTGATCGTCAAGGCCAACCAGCTGAAGGTCCAGGGCATCGTTCCCACCCTGGCCATCGTGCGGGTAGGGGAGCGCCCTGAGGACCTGTCCTACGAGCGAGGAGCCCTGAAGCGGTGCGAAAAAGTGGGCATCCGTGTCAGGCAGTTTACCTTGCCAGAGGAATCCAGCCACGGGGACCTGCTGGCGGTCATTGAGCAGATCAACGCGGACCGGGAGATCCACGGCTGCCTGCTGTTCCGTCCCTTGCCGCCGCAGATTGATGAGGCGGCCATCTGTGCTGCCCTGGACCCGGCCAAGGACGTGGACGGTATTACCGCCGGTTCGCTGGCGGCGGTGTTCACCGGCAGCGGCGCGGGCTATCCGCCCTGTACCGCCCAGGCCTGCATGGAGATTTTGGACTACTATGGCTGTGACCTCACCGGTAAGCGGGCGGTGGTGGTGGGCCGAAGCCTGGTGGTGGGCAAGCCTCTGTCTATGCTGCTGCTGGGGAAAAACGCCACCGTCACCCTCTGCCATACCCGTACCGCCGGCCTGGCCGCCGAGTGCCGTCGGGCGGAGGTGCTCATCGCCGCCGCCGGACGGGCCAATATGATAGGCCGGGACCACCTGGCCCCCGGACAGCTGGTGCTGGACGTGGGCATCAATGTGGATGAGAATGGCAATTTGGTGGGCGACGTGGATTTTGCTGCTGCCGACGAGATTGTAGGCGCAGTGACGCCGGTGCCCGGCGGCGTGGGGGCCGTGACCACCTCGGTGCTGGCGGCCCATGTGCTCCAGGCTGCGGAACAAGCCAGATAACAGAAACAGGCGCTGCCAGCGGCAGCGCCTGTTTTTCATTATAGTCCGCCCATTAAGAAACTGGCGGCGTGTTCCATGGCCTCGTTGGCCTTCTTCATAGGGAAGGTCTGAAAGACGTGCCACATCTTGTCCCACACTTCCAGCTTGCAGGGCACGGAGGCCTTGAGCATCCGGTTGCGCAGACGCACCGAGTCGGAGAGCAGCAGCTCGTTGGTGCCAGCCTGGATCAGGGTAGGGGGAAATCCGGTAAGATCGGCAAACAGAGGGGACAGACAGGGGCCGGTCAGGTCCTCTCCCCGGGCATAGGCGTCCCGGGTGGCGTAGATATAGTTGAGGGTGAGCACGGGGTCAATGTCAGCCCGCTCCTGATAGGACTTGCCGCTGGCCGTCATGTCGGTCCAGGGAGAGAAGAGGAGAAGTGCCCGGGGAAGCAAACGGCCCGCCTCTTTCAGCTTGTGGGTAAGCACCAGTGCCAGGTTGCCCCCTGCAGAATCGCCCGCCACAATGATGTCCCGGGCGCCGTAGCCCAGATACATCAGGTGGTCCCAGGCCTGGAGGGCGTCCTCCACAGCAGCGGGATAGGGGTGTTCAGGGGCCAGGCGGTACTCAAAGCTCATCACCTGCAATCCTGTGACCAGGGACAGCTTGGAGCCTAGGATGCGGGAGTAGCCCAGGGTGCCACTGGTATAGCCGCCGCCGTGGCAATAGAGAATGGCCTTCCTGCGGTCATAGCTCCGGTGAGGCCTGATCCAGGCACAGTTCATCTCGCCCAGGGAAAAGGGTTCCCAGCTCATGCCGCCCATAGGAGCCACCAGTCGGCCCAGCAGCTCCTGGCTTTTCCGCTGGCGGGCCAGATCTTCCACGTTCATGACCTCGGGGGTGGCGGCGCTGTGGATCGCCTTCAGTGCGCGCATGAAAGGGGCCAGACGCTGCTTTTCTGCCCGCTGTCCGGCCAGCTCCTGACGCTTGCTGTGGTGGCTCATAATGCCGTCTCTCCTTATTTCATGGTAATTTGATAAACTGAATTATACCACAGGGGAGAATGAAAGAAAAGAGGCGGGCGGGGCCTCTTTTTTGTGGAGAGATTCACTTTCCCTTGTGAGCGACAGAGGAATGTGGTATCCTTTTTTCAGGAAAGGGGGGTGAGCCATGGCGGCAGCTCAGTCTGAACGCGGAGAAAAGAAGCACAAAGAGTGGTACCGGCTGGACAATGCGGCGGTGGTCTACTCCGCCATCCAAAAGGAACGGTATTCCGCTGTTTATCGCTTTTCCGCCGTGATGGACCAGCCGGTGGACCCGGAGGCCCTTCAGCGGGCGGTGGACAAGACCATGCCCCGCTTCCCCGGCTTCCGGGTGCGGATCAAGCCAGGGATCTTCTGGTACTACTCGGAGTTCAACGACGCTCCCGGCCCCTTTGTACAGAAGGATATCTCCAATCCGTGCCAACCTATACGCTTTGATCAGGGGGACGGATGGCTGGTGCGCTTTTTCTACTATGAGCGGCGTATTTCCCTGGAAGTCTTCCACGCCATCAGCGACGGAGGAGGCGCTATGACCCTGCTGCGGACCTTGCTGGCGGTCTATCTCCGGGAGCTGGGCTACCAGATTCCCAATACCTGCGGGGTGCTGGATGTGGATCAGCCCCCCAGGCCGGAGGAGCTGGAGGACGCCTACGCCCGGTACGCTACCGTAAAGGCCAGAAGCTTTACCACGCTGAAAAAGGCCTATGCCAACACCGGTACGCCGGAGCCCTTCTATACCCTCAACGTGACCATGGGCTTCTGCTCGGTGCGGCAGCTGAAGGAGAAGGCCAAGGAGCACGGGGCATCCATTACGGAATATCTGACGGCGGTGCTGCTGAAGGTTCTGGTGGACAAGCAGCACCGGGAGGGGCCCAAAAAGGAATTGCCGGTGGCCCTGGCCATCCCCATCAACCTGCGGCCCTGGTTTCCCACCGAGAGCCTGCGTAATTTCATCCTCACGGTCCGGCCCTGTATCGATCCCAGCCTGGGGGAGTATACCTTTGAGGAGATTGTCAGCCAGGTCCATCACTATCTGCGGCTGAACATCAACCGGCAGCAGATGCAGGCAGAGCTGGCGGGCAATGTGAAGTTTGCCAGGAACAAATTCATTCAGATCATACCTATTGCCCTGAAGAAGCCGGGTATTGCTTTCGGGTACTGGATGGCAGGAGTGCGGCCCTATTCCGGTACCTATACCAATCCCGGCCCCTTCCAAGTGCCGGAGGAGATGCGGCCCCACATCCGCCGGATGGAGGTCATCCTGGGCCAGGCCACCATGCCCCGGGTCCACTGTGCCTCCATCAGCTACGGCGATATCATGGAGATCACCTTTGCCGGGACCCAGAGGGAGACGGATACGGAGCGGGAATTTTTCCGCTTTTTGGTGCGGGACGGCATCCATGTCAAGGTGGAGAGCAACCGTACCCAATAAGGAGGAAGCACCATGTCCTATTGTGTTCATTGTGGAGTGGAACTGGACGCCACTGCCACGTTCTGCCCGCTGTGCCAGACGAAGGTGATGGACCCGGGCCGTCCGCCCGACACCACATCTCCCAAGCCCTTTCCCACTGAGCGGGGAGAGGTGCCGCCCATCCCTAAGGGGGCGGTGGCGGCGGCCATTACCGCTATGCTGGCCTGTGTGGCGGTGGGATGCGGTCTGCTCAACCTGTTTCTGAAACCGGGGCGGGCCTGGTCTCTCTATGTGATTGGGGCCACCATCATGCTGTGGCTGTGGATCGTGCTGCCCCTCCTCTTCAGACGACTGCCTCTGCTGGTCCGCAGCGTCATCAATGTGGCGGCGGTGGCCCTGTATGTCTACCTGATGTCGGTGGACCTGAATGGCCGGGACTGGTATCTGGGGCTGGCGGTGCCCATTATCCTGTGGGGAGGCGCAGTATGGCTGCTGCTCTCCCTGATGCTGCGGGTGTACCACCGCTCGGTCATCAGTACTGTCGCCATTCTTATCGGCAGCCTGGGGGTATTTCTCCTGGGTGTGGAATTTTTCATCGACCGCTGGCTTACTGGCCGGTGGGACCCCTCCTGGTCGTTGGTAGTACTTACTATCTGTGTGTGTACTGTGATCCCCCTGGTGATTATCCGGCGTATTCCCGCTGTCCGGGAAGAGGTACGCCGCCGGTTCCATACCTGAATTCAAATAGCAAGAAAGGCCGCCCGGCAGGGCGGCCTTTCTTGCGTAAAAATCAGGCTATTCAGCGGGACTCCCGGTGGAAGAGACGGTGGAAAAATCCCCCTCGCTTCTCCTGGGGAGCCGGGGCATTGGCAACGGCCCGGGCCTCCCGCACAGCTTGCTCCATCAGCGCCGCCTGGGCGTTGACAGCGGGGGCGCCCGCCTGGCGGGGCACCGGCGTGTAGCTGCCGTCGGGACCCATGTTGCGGGCCTTCACGTTATCGGAGCAGAACAGCTCCACATACTGCCGGATCTGACGGCGCACGTCCGGGTCTACTACCGGGCAGGCGATCTCCACCCGGCGCTCGGTGTTGCGGGTCATCAGGTCGGCGGAGCCGATGTAGAGGCGGGTACCCTCTCCTACGCCGAAGGCGTAGATCCGGGGGTGTTCCAGATAGCGGCCCACGATGGAAAAGACCCGGATGCGGTCGGTGAGGCCGGGTACGCCGGGCCGCAGGCAGCAGATGCCCCGCACGTTGAGGGTCACGGGTACGCCGGCCTGGCTGGCCTCGGCCAGTTTGTCGATGAGCTCCCGGTCGGTGACCGAGTTGACTTTGAAGAAAATACGGGCGGGCTGGCCCTGGCGAGCCTTTTCGATTTCCCGATCCATCAGGGCCAGAATGCGGTTTTTCAAACTGTGGGGGGCCACCAGCAGCTGGTGATACTCACCGTGGAGGTTGGAGGTGGCCATATTCTGAAAGAACGCCGCGCCGTCACCGCCGATGGCGGGGCTGGCGGTCATAAGGCAGAAGTCGGTATAAAGCTTGGCCGTCTTTTCGTTGTAGTTGCCGGTGCCGATCTGGGTGATGTACTGGATGCGGCCCTTGTCCCGGCGGGTGATGAGGCAGATCTTGGAGTGGACCTTGTAGTGCTCAAAGCCGTAGAGGATGGTACAGCCCGCCTCCTCCAGCCGCTGGGCCCAGGCAATGTTGTTCTGCTCGTCGAACCGGGCCCGCAGCTCCATGAGCACGGTCACGTCCTTGCCGTTTTCCGCCGCCGCCGCCAGATATTCCACCAGCTTGGCGGTGGAGGCCAGCCGGTAGATGGTGATCTTGATGGACAGCACCGCCGGATCGTTGGCGGCCTCCCGCACCAGCTGGAGGAAGGGCTCCATGGAGTGGAAGGGATAGAAGAGCAGCATATCCCGCCGTAAGATCTGGGGGATCAGCTTCTCGCCCTTGACCAGACCGGCGGGCCACTGGGGGGTATAGGGAGGATAACACAGGGCGGCGGCGCTCTCCTCGGGCAGCTTGCCTTCCAGGGAGTAGACATAGCCCATAATGAGGGGGCTTTTGGACCGGAACACCTGCTCGGCGGTCAGATTGAGCCGCTGGCAGAGGAACTGCTGCAGTTCAGCGGAGGCCTCCCCCTGGATCTCCAGCCGTACGGGGGCCAGTCGGGCCCGCTTCTTCAGCACCTTCTGCATATGGGCCCGGAAGTCCTCGCCCACATCGTAGTCCTCGTCCTCGGGGCTGATGTCGGCGTTGCGGGTGACCGAAATAACGCACTTCTCCTCCACCTGATAGGTCTCAAAGAGCTGATCGGCAAAGTGAAGGACCACCTGCTCGGTGAGCAGGTAACGCAGGCCCTGTTCCTCCAGCTGGAAGTAGGGAGGAAGGGCCTTGGGAATGGGCACCAGACCGAAGCAGCGGGTGTTGCCCAGCCGCAGGGTGAGGGCGATGGTCAGGCTGTTGGAGGGCAGGTGAGGGAAGGGGTGGTGGCTGTCCACCACCATGGGGGACAGGATGGGCTGCACATAGTCCCGGAACCACCGCTCCACCTGCTTGCGCTCCTTGCCGTCCAGCTCCCCGGGGGTCAGGTTGCAGATGTTGCAGGTCCGCAGCCGCTTCTCCAGCTGGGAGATGATCTTGTCCTTCTGCTTGTACAGGCCGGGTACCGCCTTGAAGATAGCCTGAAGCTGTTCAGTGGGGGTGAGGCCGCTCTTGCTGTCCACATGGGTCTGCTTGGACAGGGTCATGTCGTAGATGGACCCAACCCGGATCATGAAGAACTCGTCCAGGTTGCTGGTGAAAATAGCGGCAAATTTCAGCCGTTCGAAGAGAGGGACGCTCTCGTCCTTGGCTTCCTCCAGCACCCGCTCGTTGAAACGCAGCCAGGACAGTTCCCGCTCCTGGGTATAGCGTGTGTCGATCTCTTTATGCATCATGGCTTGTTCCCTCCATCACGCGGCGGAGCAGATAGCCCTCCCGGACGCCGCAGGCGCTGACCGATACGGTGGATACCTCATAGGCGTCCAGAATGGCGGTGAGGATGGCCAAACCGGGCAGAATGGTGTGGACCCGGTCGGGTACCGAGCGCAGGATCTGCCGCAGGGTATCCTGATCGCCCTTTTTCAGCCCCTTGTACAGGGCATGGATCTCCCCGGCGGGGATGATCCGGTTGTCCGGATCGGCGCCGGACAGGTCGTTGCACAGCTTGGCGGCGGCCCGAAAGGTGCCGCCCACGCCGGTCAGGTGACTGCACCGCAGACCGGCGGTTTTGGCCTTTTCCAGCTCCTCCCTCACGTCGGAGCGGATGGCCTTTCGCTCCTCCTTGGTGGGGAAAAGGCCGGAGACGTGTTTGGTGAAGAGGGACAGGGAGCCCATGGGCAGGGAGCAGCCTGAGGTGATGGCCCCGTCCCGGTAGGCCACCAGCTCGGTGGAGCCGCCGCCCACATCGGCCAGCATACCGGAGCCCGGCGCGCCGCCGCCCACGGTGGCCCCCAGGAAAGAAAAGGCGGCCTCGTCAGCCCCCGACAACACCTCTACCTTGATCCCGGTCACCGCCTCAATGGTCTCCAGGGCCTCCTCGGTGTTGACGATGTTGCGCAGGGAGGCGGTGCCGAATACATAGAGGTCGGCAATGTCGAAATTGCGCAGCAGAGCCTTGAAGCCCGCCAGCACCCGGCAGGCCACCAGGATGCCGCTGTCGGAAAGCAGGCCGTTTTTGATATAGCCGGCCAGACCGGCCATTTCCTTTTTATTCATGAGGAGCTTAAACGTCTGCCCCTCCCAATGATAGATAGACAGGCGGATGGTGTTGGAACCCACATCCACGATCCCGCATTTCATGTGATGATACACCTCTCTTTAGATGTCTAGTTTACGCGATTTCCTCCCCATTATCAATGGGATTTACAGAAGATTTACAAGCGTCGTCCATGGTCCGGCGGGCGGCCACCAGAGCCAGGCCGTCCCCCAGGGTACAGAAAAAGGCGGACAGAACGGCAAGTTCCTCGGCGGAGCAATTGTGAGCCAGCCGGGCGGCGGCCAGCGCGGCGGCAGCAAGCAGGGTTTCTCCGGAAGGCGGTGTGTACACAGGCCTCATCTCCCTTCTCTCCAATGTATGGCGGCGGGAGATGCGGGTTGACGGCGGCGGTGGATGTGGGTACAATGAGAAGAACGAAAGGGGAAGAAGCGTATGAATATGCCTCTCATTCTGCTTTATAATTTGGATACTCCCAAGGGGGCTAAGATCCGACGGATGTGCCTGCCTCTGGGTCTGCGGACCCGGCTTGTGACGCCGGAGGAGTATGGCCTGCCTCTGGGCGATCTGGTGGACGGCGCCGCGCCGGAGACGCCCTGGACCGGAGAGACCTTTGGGGACGAGATGCTGGTGCTGGTCAACTGCACTGGCCCCCTGCTGGATCGGTTCCTCCAGGGCTTCCGGCGGAACAAGATCCCGGCGGTCTATCTCAAGGCAGTGCTGACCCCCACCAACCGGACCTGGAACTCGGTGGCCCTCCACGGTGAGCTGGTCAAGGAAAGGCAGGCCATTGCCCAGGGCCAGGGGGCCCACGCTGGGCAGACATCTGGGGAAGAGGGGAACTGACGTGCACAACGAACTGACCAAAAAGGACATTCAGATGATGCGGGAGGAGCTGGATTACCGCCGTATCCAGCTGCGCCCCCAGCTGCTGGAGGCGGTGAAGGAGGCCCGGGCCTTCGGTGACCTCAGCGAGAACTTTGAGTACAAGGCCGCCAAGCAGGAGAAAAACCGGAACGAGGGCCGCATCCGCTACCTGGAGAATATGATCCGCACCGCCAAGGTGCTGCCGGACGAGCCGGTGACCGACGGGGTGGGACTCTATGATAAGGTGACCGTGTTTCTGGAGGACGAGGGGGACACCGAGACCTACCAGATCGTCACCACCATGCGGCAGGACGCCCTCCACGGGCTCATCAGCAAGGAGTCGCCCATGGGCAAGGCCCTGCTGGGCCGCAAGGTGGGGGAGACTTTCCACATCCAGGTCAACGACAACTACGGCTATGATGCTAAGGTATTGGCCATTGAGAAGGGAGAGGACGACGGTTCCGCTCCACTCACCGGATTTTAAGGAAAAAAGGACGCATTGCACAGGCAATGCGTCCTTTTTTGTTCAAAAGCCCCAAGCGGATTTCAGCAGGGACAGGGCAGGGGCCATGTCCTCAGCAGCCACCCGGGTATAGCCCATGATGAGGGCTGGCGGCCGGTCTATGGGGGGCGGAGTCAGGTCGCAGATGGACAGGGGAGACACTCCAACACCCACCTCCGCCGCCCGGGCGGCCAGCTCCTGTTCATTCCACCGCCGGTCCATCCACAGCAGCAGGTGGAGGCCGGCGTCGCCTCCGTCAAAGGAACCCACCTGGGTCAGACCGGTGTCCCGGGCGGCGGCCAGCAGGGCCTCCCGCCGGGCCTTGTACCGGGTGCGGGTGCGGTTCAGGTGGCGCTCAAAGTGGCCCCGGTCCATGAACCGGGCCAGGGCGTACTGCTCAAAGGAGGGAACAGTGGAGGAGTAGAACCAGAACTCCCGCCGCCACCGCTCCAGCAGATGGGGGGGGAGCACCATGTAGCTGATGCGCAGGGAGGGGGCCAGACTCTTGGCAAAGGTATTGAGGTAGATGACCCGCTCCCCGTTGTCCAGGCTTTGCAGGGCCGGAATGGGCCGGCCGGAGAAGCGGAACTCACTGTCGTAGTCGTCCTCCAGGATATAGCGCCCCGGCTGCTGGGCGGCCCAGCGCAGCAGGGCTTGACGCCGGGTCACCGGCATGATGATGCCCAGAGGAAAGTGGTGGGAGGGGGTGACGTGGACCACCTGTACCTTGTGCCGGTCCAGCTCCTCCACCACCAGGCCCTGGTCGTCCAGGGGGATGGGTTCCACCTGGGCCCCGCAGCTGCCCAGAATGCGGTGGGTCTTGGTGTAGCCGGGGTTCTCCACCCCGTAGCGTCCCTCCCGGCCCAGCAGCTGGACCAGCAGGCTGGTGAGTACCTCCGACCCTGCGCCCACCACGATCTGGGCCGGGTCCGCCCGGATGCCCCGGAAACGGTAGAGGTGGGCGGCAATGGCCTCCCGTAGTTCGGGCACCCCCTGGGGATGGGGAGTGTTGAGCAGGGTGTCCTCCTGCTGAGACAGCACCTCCCGCATCAGCTTGGCCCAGGTGGCAAAGGGAAACAGGGCGGTGTCCACGGCGCTGGTGGAGAAGTTGTAGCGGAAGGTGGGCCGGGTGGGTTCCTCCGGTGGAGGCAGAGGCCCGGGGGAGGTTCTGGCGGGGGCCGCCTCCGCCGCCTGCACGAAGAAGCCCCGCTTGGGTTGGGAGCGAAGGTAGCCCTCCGCCAGAAGCTGATTATAGGCCCCCTCCACCGTTACCACGCTGATTTTCAGGTGGGCGGCCAGGGCCCGCTTGGAGGGCAGCCGCTCCCCGGCGGCCAACCGCCCGGCCTCGATCTCCCCCCGAATGTGGCGGTAGAGCTGTTCGTATAAGGGCATGGAAGCACTGCTGTCCAAAATAGGCGTGAGCATAGAGATCCTCCTGTCTGACCTGATCCTTCTTTTTATTCAGTATAGCGGAAATAAGGTCAGAGTACAAGAGGCACCGAAGTCCATCGAAAGCGGTCCCACGATAAAAAAGATTGCCGCAGGGGCCGCCGTATGAAAGGGAGCGCCGGGGACATACTGAACACAGACACAGAGAAGGAGGCAGGGGCCATGCAGGGAAAGGTTGAGATCTGCGGCGTCAACACGGCAAAGCTGAAGGTACTGAAAAACGAGGAGACCATGGAACTGCTCCGGCGGGTGAAGCAGGGGGACATGGAGGCCCGGGAACAGCTTATCGCAGGCAACCTGCGGCTGGTGCTGTCGGTGATTCAGAAGTTTTCCGGCCGGGGTGAGAACGCCGACGATCTGTTTCAGGTAGGGTGCATTGGCCTCATTAAAGCCATTGATAATTTCAACACCGATCTGGACGTGCGTTTTTCCACCTATGGCGTGCCGATGATAGGCATTTTGGGGAAATAGAAATACTTGAATTCAAACTCCAGGTTTCAGAATCTTGATTCTTGAGTAGGTTGGTGGTAAAATAAAGAAAACAAACCGCGGACCGCGGGCGGTCAGGAGGAGAGGATCTTATGAATACCACCATGTCAAAGCTGAGCGTGGCCGTGCGTAAACCGGTCATCAAAATCGTCAGCAAACCTACCCCTGTGACCTACATTGGGCCGGGCCGTGCCAAAGAGGCAGGCCGCCTGCTGAAAATGCTGGGCGCCAAGAAGGCCCTGGTGATCACTGATTCCTTCCTCCACCAGTCCGGCCTGCTGGATGGGGTGGAAGAGAGTATCCGGAGCGCGGGCGTAGACCATGTTGTGTATGACGGGGTTCAGCCCGATCCCACCTTTGCCATTGTGGCCGAGGCCAAAAAGGCCTGCTCCGGTTGCGACGCGGTGGTGGCCGTGGGCGGCGGATCGGTGATGGACACTGCCAAGGCGGTGGCTGCCGCCGTGGCCAACCACACCAGCGCCGAGGCCCTGGCCGGGATGCTGAAGGTGCGCCGCCGGCCCCTGCCCCTCATCGCGGTGCCCACCACCGCCGGTACCGGCAGCGAGACCACCGTGGCTGCCATCATCTCGGACTCCGCCACCCACAGCAAAAAGCAGCTGCTGGACCCCAAGCTGGTGCCCATGTTCGCCATTCTGGACCCGGAGCTGACGGTGGGCCTGCCTAAGCACACCACCGCCCACACCGCTCTGGATGCCCTGACCCACGCCCTGGAGGCCTATGTGGCGGGCTACGCCGATGAGGAGACCGACCGCCAGGCCCGTATTGCGGTCCGGCTCATCTTCCAGTACCTGCCCAAGGTGCAGGAGGACCCGACCGATCTGGAGGGCCGGGAGGCCCTGCTCACCGCCTCCTTCTTCGCAGGTATGGCCTTTACCCGTACCTATGTGGGCTACGTCCATGCCTTTGCCCACACCATCGGCGGCAAGTTCGGCGTGCCCCACGGCCTGGCCAATGCGGTGCTGCTGCCCCATATCATGCGCTATTACCTGCCTGTGTGTTATAAGCGCTTTGCCGAGCTGGGACGGATGCTCAAGCTGGGGATGCCGGGAGACAGCGACCAGATCAAAGCCACCCGCTTCGTAAAGCTGCTCTACAAGCTCAACCGGCAGATGGGCATTCCCACCCGGTTTGAAAAGTTCCCCGCCTCCGCCATCGAGGAGGTTATCGACATGGCCTTCCAGGAGTGCCACGGCACCTATCCGGTGCCCCGGTACTTCACCCGGGAGCACGCCCGCAAGCTGATGGAGGCGGTGTGCGCCAAGGAAGAGGCCTGAGTTCAGGCAGTCAAGCCCGCCCCGGCTGCGGGGCGGGCTTTTCCGTGATGCGGGAAGGAGGGATCCGGATGCCGTACCAGATCACAGAACACTGCGTGGGCTGTACCCTGTGCGCCAAGAGCTGCCCGGTGGGGGCCATCTCCGGGACGGTCAAGCAGGTACATACCATCGATCCCGTCCGCTGTACCCAGTGCGGGGTGTGCGGCCGGGTGTGCCCGAGAGGGGCCATCGAGGGGCCCCTGCCCGGCCTCTACAGCCATAAAGTACCCAAAGAAAAGTGGCCCAGACCGGTCATTGACACCAAGCTGTGTACCGCCTGCTCCATGTGCGTGCTTGCCTGCGGCTTCTCCTGCCTGTCCATCAGCCTGCCCAGGGAGAAGGGGGATCTGGCGGTATTCGCCCGGCTCAGTGACCCGGAGAAGTGCGTGGGCTGCGGTCTGTGCGCCCGGGCCTGCGGCATCGGGGCCATCACCATGAAGGAAGGGGTGGGAGCATGATCCTGCCGGTCTATGCCCAAGTGGATCTGACAAACGGCCGGTGGCGGAAGTGTACCATCTCCGCCAGATTGTTTGAGCAATATCTGGGTGGCAAGGCCCTGGGGGCCCGGCTGCTCACCGATCTGACCCCGGCGGGGCTGGACCCCCTCAGCCCGGAGGCGGTGCTCATTGTCAACACCGGGCCCATGAACGACACCGGCGCTCCCAGCTCCAGCCGGTTCAACATGACCTTCAAAAACGTCCTCACCGGCGGTATCGCCTCCTCCAACTGCGGCGGACCCTTTGGGATGCTGCTGAAGAAGGCGGGCTTTGACGGACTCATTCTGTGCGGAAAGGCCCCGGAGCTGAGCATGGTGGTGGTGGAGGACGGCAAGATCCGCATCGAGGCCTGTCCCCAACTCCAGGGCCTGGACACTGAGCGCACCCAGGAAGAACTGCCGGAGCGGTACGGCAAGCTGGTCATCGGCCCAGCCGGAGAGAACGGGGTACGCTTTGCCTGCGCCGCCAGCGGCGAGCGAGTGGCCGGGCGCTGCGGGGCCGGGGCGGTCATGGGCAGCAAGAATCTGAAAGCGGTCATTGCCTACGGCACCCGTGAGGTGGTGAAGGCCAATCCCGAGGGCTTCGAGGCCCACACCCGCAAGTGGGTCAAGCTGCTGAAAAAGCACCCCATGACGGGGGACAGTCTGCCTCGATACGGCTCGGCGGGTCTGGTGAGCAAGGCCAACGCCTCCAGTGTGCTGCCCACCCACAACTTTACCCGGGGCCGGTACGAGCACTACGAGGAGGTCAGCGGCGAGACCCTGGCGGACACCAGGCTCACCCGCAACAGCAGCTGCGTCAGCTGCCCCATCCGCTGCGAGCGCCGGGTGAAAGTGGGCGGCAAAGAGGTCAAGGGGCCGGAGTACGAGACCCTGGGCCTCTTTGGACCCAATCTGGAAAATCGGGATCTGGACCTCATCAATGAGCTTAACTATAAGTGCGACCTGCTGGGCATGGACACTATCTCCCTGGCGGGTACCATCGCCTTTGCCATGGAGCTCCAGGAGAAGGGGATGGGGGACTTTGGCCTGAAGCCGGGCCAGCCCGAGGACCTGCCACGGGTGGTGGAGGACGTGGCCTACCGCCGGGGTCCCGCCGGAGAACTGTCCATCGGCAGCAAGGCCTTGAGCGAGAAGTACGGCGGCGCCGACTTTGCCATCCACGCCAAGGGACTGGAGCTGGCCGCCTATGAGCCCCGGAAGAGCGTGGGCATGGGACTGGGCTACGCCACCGCCAACCGGGGCGGCTGCCACCTGAATGGCGGTTATCTGGCCCTTCTGGAGTCGGTGGGTGTTATCAGCATGGACGCCCAGACCCCCAAGGGCAAGCCGGAGCTGACGGTGTTCTTCCAGAACGGTATGGAGGCGGCCTCCGCCGCCGGGTTCTGCCTGTTCACCATGCAGGCCATGATCCCCGGTATCCTGTTCAAATTTGGACCTGCCAGCTTTGCCTGCCGGGCGGCGGGCAAGGTGATGCTGTCTGCCCGGCCCCTGCTGGGGCAAATCTGGAAGTTCATGCCCTGGATCATGCCCATCAACTGTATGCTGGTGCCCCACAGCAAGTCCATCTCTCTGGTCACCGGCCTGCCCATGACCATAGGAAAATTCTTTACTGTAGGGGAGCGCAGCTACAATGTGGAGCGGCTGTACAACCTGCGGGAGGGTCTGACGGCGGCGGACGACGCCCTGCCCGGACGGCTCACTAAAACGCCCCAGGATCCGGACCGGCCGGACACGGTGGTGCCTCTGGATAAGATGCTGCCGGTGTACTACAGGGTCCGGGGCTGGGATTCCCACGGCGTGCCCACCGCCAAGCGGCTGAAACACCTGGGCATCCCCCTGCCGGAGGGGGGATAATATGGCGTTGGTGCGCTATCACGGCCGGTTGGCCGACCTCACCGGCTGCCGGGAGGAAACAATGGACGGGAACAATGTGTCCCGGCTGCTGGATCAGATCAAGAAGTACCGCGGGGTTGAGGCTTACCGGCTGGCCAAGCGAAGCCACATCATTGTGGACGGACGCTCCGCCGGGGCGGAGAAGGGCTTCCGCACCCCCACAGGACCGGACAGTGTGGTGGAGTTCATCCCAGTGTGCGGGGGCGGTTAGGAGGGTGCTGTGGAACTGGAGCGATACCGACGGCAGCTGGCCATCCCGGAGATCGGGGAAGAGGGCCAGCACAAGCTGACCGCCTCCTCGGTGCTGGTGGTGGGAGCCGGGGGGCTGGGGGGCCCGCTGCTCTATGCCCTGGCCGGTGCCGGCGTGGGCCGGCTGGTGGTGGTGGACGGGGACACCGTCTCCCTCAGCAACCTGAACCGGCAGTTCCTCTTTGACCAGGCCGACCTGGGCCGCCCCAAGGCGGAGGCGGCCGCCCGGCGGCTGTCCGCCTTCAACCCGGACCTGCGGGTGGAGGGGGTGGAGGCCTGGCTGGACGAGAAAACTGGAATGGAGCTGCTGGCAGACTGCCAACTGGCAGTGGCGGCGGTGGATAATCTGCCTGCCCGGCTGGCTCTCAATGCCGCCTGTGCCAAAAGGAAGATCCCACTGGTCAACGGCGGGGTGGAGGGCTGGTACGGCTCGGTGATGGCGGTGGAGTTTGGAAAAACACCCTGCCTGGCCTGCTGCTATGCCGGGACTACGCCGGAGGAGGGTGGTCAGGCCCTGGGGGCAGTTACCGGAGCGGTGGCCTCCCTGATGGCTACCGTTGCCCTCCAGATGCTGCTGGGGCACAATCCCATCCCGGGAGAAATGTTGCTCTACGACGGCAGGCGGCTGGAGCTGGACCGTGTGCCGGTGGAGCGGGGCACGGGCTGCCCCGTCTGCGGAATATGTTGATGGAAGGACCTGCTGTGAAAACGGCAGGCCCTTTTGTCTGCCTTCGGGCAAAACCGGGCACACTGAGAGCGGAGGCGATTTCATGGAGATACGGCGCTATATCAACGGAAAGCCGGTGTCCGGCAAGGATTTGCCGCCCCAGCAGGTGGAAAATCCGGTGCTGGTCCGTCTGCTGCGGCAGGCCCGGGCCAGAGGACGGAGACGGTGATGGGAGAAAAAGGAATTGCGGCGGATAGGGACCATCCGGTACAATGGACCCCATGACACGGTATCAGGAGAGAAACATGACGGAATTAATGGAAAACCAGTCCCTGCGGGCCCTCTATATCCGGGTGTCCACCGAGGCCCAGGCGGAGGAGGGCTACTCCATCCAGGCCCAGACCGAGAGGCTGGAGGCCTACTGCAAGGCTATGGGATGGGACAACTACCGCTGTTACACCGACGGCGGCTACAGCGGCAGCAATCTGGACCGGCCGGAGATGACCAGGCTCATCGCCGACGCCCGGGGCGGGCAGGTGGCCACGGTGGTGGTGTTCAAGCTGGACCGGCTGTCCAGGAGCCAGAAGGATACCCTCTACCTCATTGAGGATGTGTTTCTGCCTCACGGGGTGGATTTTATCTCCCTCAATGAGAGCATTGACACCTCCACCCCCTATGGCCGGGCCATGATCGGTATTCTGTCCGCCTTTGCCCAGCTGGAGCGGGAAAACATCTACCTGCGTACCCGAATGGGCATGGTGGAGCGGGTGCGGCAGGGCTACTGGATGGGGGGCGGCGGGGTACCCTTTGGCTACGACTACGACCGGAGCACCGGCATTCTGGTGCCCAACGCAGACGCTCCCCGGGTGCGGCAGATGTACGAGCTCTACCTGAAGGGATGGTCCGCCCAGCGGATCGCCCACAGAATGGGGCTGAAATACGACAAGCTGGTGACCCAGATCCTTACCCGCAAGAGCAACATCGGCCTCATCACCTACAAGGGGGAGGAGTACCAGGGCCTTCACCAGCCCATCGTGCCCGAGGAGCTGTTTTATCTGGTTCAGGACCGGATGAAGGAGCGGGCTACCAAGCACCGAGCCGCCGGAGGGGGTCACCTGCTCACCGGACTGGTGTACTGTGGCGCTTGCGGCGCCCGGATGCGATACATCCGCTGGGGCAAGAACGGCTATAAGCTGCGCTGCTATGGCCGGGACCCCTCCAAGCCCCACATGAAAAAGGGCGACAACTGCCAGGCTGAGGCGGTGTGGGCGGAGGAACTGGAGGAGCAGGTGCTCCACGACCTGTTCCAGGTGTCCGCCCGGCTGGGGGAGGAGATTGACCCCGTCCCCGATCCCCTGACCCAACTGGAAGGGGAGATGGACAAGCTGGAGAGCAAGCTGCGGCGGCTCTACCAGCTCTTTGCCGAGGGGGAGGACCCGGTGCTGCTGGACGAGGTGCGGGAGGTGCGCCGGCAGCTGGAGCTGCTGCGGCAGGACTATGAGACCGAGCAGGCCACCTGCCGCCGGGCCGCCCGGCTGGAGGACCTGCGGGAGCAGGCGGCGGGCATCAAGGACAGCTGGCCAAATCTCACCCCGGAGGAGCGGCAGGCGGTGATCCGGGACTGCGTGGAGCGCATCGTGGTGGAGGGGCCCAAAGTGGAGATCTACTACACCTTTTTGCAGCACGGAGCGGAGTCATAGACGATTTTCCCTAACGGTAGTATCGTGCCGATGATTGTTGGGGAAATCCGCCGCTACCTCCGGGACAACTCCTCTCTCCGGGTGTCCCGGTCCATGCGGGACACCGCCTACCGGGTACTCCAGGCCAAAGAGAAGTTCATGAACGAGCACCAGCGGGAGCCCAGCATGGAGGAGATCGCCAAGATGCTGGAGCTGAAGCGGGAGGACGTGGTCTTTGCCCTGGACGCCATCGTGGACCCGGTGTCCCTCTACGAGCCGGTGTACGAGCACGGGGGAGATACCATCTGCGTCATGGATCAGGTGAAGGACTCCAAAAACACCGATGAGAGCTGGCTGGAGCACATCGCCCTGAAGGAGGCCATGGAGCGGCTCACCGATCGGGAGAAGCGGATTCTGCGGATGCGCTTTTTTGAGGACAAGACCCAGATGGAGGTGTCCGCCGAGGTGGGTATCTCCCAGGCACAGGTGTCCAGATTGGAAAAAAGTGCAATAAACCGGATGAAAAAGGATCTCTGAAGAACAGATTGCGGATTTGGGGCCGTCATGATACAATGGAGGTGACAAAACGACGGAAAGGAGTTCTGATTCCCATGAGCTTTGTACTGCCTGAGTATCATGCCCCTGATTTTACCCAGCCCATGTTCCAGAACGCCCCCAGCGTAACCTTCCACCCCGCCCCCCGGGACGGTGTGGCGCCCGAAGGCTACCACGCCACCAGTATTTTCCCGGAATACTTCAAAGTCAACGGAGACTGGCTGCTGGCCGAGGAGAGCCGCATGGACTGCGTGGCCGTCCTGCGGGATGGCAAGATTGCCGTGGTAGAGTTCCGCAACCTGAAAGAGGGCGAGCCGGTGGTAGTAGGCCGGACGGAGGATGCCTCGGAGGGCATCTATATCTACGCCGATGGTTTTGAGACGGAAAAAGGGGAGCAGGAGACCTTCTCCTTCCGTCAGGGCCGCTCCAGGGAGACCGCCTACTCCATGGATTACGACTCCATCTATGAACTGCTCCGCCATGAGAAGGACCACGGGTGCATTTTGTGGGTCATGGGTCCCGCCTGTGCCTTTGACCACGACGCCCGGGACGCCTTTGCCGCTCTGGTGCGGGGTGGCTATGTCCACGGCCTGCTGGCGGGCAACGCCCTGGCTACCCACGATCTGGAGGCGGGCTATCTCCGCACTGCCCTGGGCCAGGACATTTACACCCAGAAGAGTATGCCCAACGGCCACTACAACCACATTGACACCATCAACGCTGTCCGGCTGGCGGGGTCCACCGCCGCCTTCGTCCATTCCGGCAAGGTGAAAGACGGCATCATCTACGAGTGCGTCAACCACAATGTGCCCTTCATACTGGTGGGCTCCGTCCGGGATGACGGCCCCCTCCCCGAGGTGTACGGCAATGTGTACGAGGGCCAGGACGCCATGCGGGCCCTGGTAAAGACAGCCACCACCGTCATCTGTATGGCCTCCACCCTCCACACGGTAGCCACCGGCAACATGACTCCCTCCTACCGGGTGGTGGACGGGGTGGTGCGCCCGGTGTACTTCTACTCGGTGGACATCTCCGAGTTCGCGGTGAACAAGCTGCGGGACCGGGGCAGCCTGTCGGTACGCACCATCGTCACCAACGTGCAGGACTTTGTGGTCAACGTCCGCAAGGGCGTGCTGTAAACCAAGCGCACAAGGCCCCGGGGCTAAAAAGCCCCGGGGCCTGTCTGTTTGCATGGAAATGTAAGACAGACGGCCCATGAAGTTTCCATCTGTGCTCTTGTATTTCCGAAACCACCAGTATATAATATTACATAATAGGCCTTTTTACAGACCTGTGTGAATTGCTGATAAGAAGAAGGAGGGAGCACAGCCATGAAATTGCTCCAGCTTTTGGAACAAGACTGCACTCTGACCCCCGAACAGCTTGCATCTATGGCCGATATGTCCGTGGAGGACGTGAAGGCGGAGATCAAGCGGTACGAGGATGAAAAAACTATTTTGGGCTATAAAGCCATTGTGGACTGGGACCGCACCGACCGGGAGGCGGTTACCGCCCTGATCGAGGTCAAGGTGACCCCCCAGCGGGGCGAGGGCTTCGACCGGGTAGCCGAGCGGATCTACCAGTACGACGAGGTGGAGAGCGTCTACCTGATGAGCGGCGCTTTTGACCTGACCGTTATTATTTCCGGCCGCACCCTGAAGGAAGTGGCCCAGTTCGTGGGGGAGCGCCTGTCCACCCTGGAGGACGTGACCGGCACCGCCACTCACTTTATCCTGCATAAATATAAGGAAAAGCACCTGATCTTTGAAAAGCAGGAGAAGCAGCCGAAGGAGTGGATTTTCTCATGAACTACGACGAGATACTGTGTAAGCGCATCCAGGATGTGAAGCCCTCCGGCATCCGGCGCTTTTTTGACATTCTGGAGGAGATGAAGGACGCCATCTCCCTGGGTATCGGTGAGCCCGATTTCGTTACCCCCTGGCACATCCGGGACGCCGGCATCTACTCCCTGGAGAAGGGATTTACCAAGTATACCGGCAACGCCGGTATGGCGGAACTGCGGCGGGAGATTGCCGCCTATCTGGCCCGCCGGTTCGACCTGCACTACAATTTTGCCGACCAGATCGTGGTCACCGTAGGCGGCAGCGAGGCCATTGACCTGACTCTGCGCTGCCTGCTTAACCCCGGCGACGAGGTCATCGTGCCCGTGCCCTCTTTCGTGTGCTACGGGCCTCTGGCCTCCATGGCCGGCGGTACCCCGGTGTATGTGGAGCTGAAGGCGGAGAAT
Source organism: Flavonifractor sp. An52 (assembly GCF_002159385.1). Taxonomy (NCBI): domain Bacteria; kingdom Bacillati; phylum Bacillota; class Clostridia; order Eubacteriales; family Oscillospiraceae; genus Flavonifractor; species Flavonifractor sp. An52. Next base: position 16,133 of record NZ_NFIB01000019.1, on the reverse strand, counting down.
GAGTTCCGCCTCACTCCCGAGCAGCTGAAGGCCGCCATTACCCCCCGTACCAAAGTGCTGGTGCTGCCCTTCCCCTCCAACCCCACCGGCGGCATCATGGGCCGGGAGGATCTGGAGGCCATTGCCGAGGTGCTGCGGGGCACCAACATCATGGTGCTCTCCGACGAGATCTACGCCGAGCTGACCTACGGCCAGCACCACGTCTCCATGGCCAACCTGCCTGATATGTACGACCGCACCATCGTGGTCAACGGCTTCTCCAAGAGCCATGCCATGACCGGCTGGCGGATGGGCTACGTCTGCGGGCCTGCCCCGGTCATCAAGCAGATGCTGAAGCTCCACCAGTTCGGCATCATGTCCGCCCCCACCGTCAGCCAGTACGCCGCCATTGAGGCCATGCGCAACGGCGACGGCGACATCGAGCATATGCGGGACGAGTACGACGGCCGCCGCCGCTATCTGGTGGAGGGTCTGCGCCGCATTGGCCTGCCCTGCTTTGAGCCCAGAGGGGCCTTCTATGTGTTCCCCGACATCCGGGGCACCGGTCTGACCTCTGATGAGTTCTGTGAGCGCTTCCTGATGGAGGAGAAGGTGGCCGTTATCGCCGGTTCCGCCTTCGGCCCCGGCGGCGAGGGCTTCGTCCGCTGCTGCTACGCCACCTCCATGAAGGATATTGCCGAGGCCCTGACGCGTATGGACAACTTCCTGACCAACCTGAAGAAAAAGCAGGCCAGAGAGCAGGAATAAGAAAAGGAGGAGAGGATATGTACATCACCTGTCTGGATATGGAGGGCGTTCTGGTCCCTGAGATCTGGATCGCCTTTTCCGAGGCCACTGGTATCCCGGAGCTGCGCCGCACCACCCGGGACGAGCCTGACTACAACAAGCTGATGCAGTTCCGTCTGGATATTCTGAAAGAGCATGGACTGGGCCTGAAGGAGATCCAGAATACCATTGCTACCATCGATCCCTTGCCCGGGGCCAAGGAATTTCTGGATGAGCTGCGCTCCTTCAGCCAGGTGATCATCCTCAGCGATACCTTTGAGCAGTTTGCACAGCCCCTGATGAAAAAGCTGGGCTGGCCCACTCTGATGTGCAACACCCTGGAGGTGGCCGACGACGGTACCATCACCGGCTTCCAGATGCGCTGCCCCCAGTCCAAGCTGACCACGGTGAAGGCCCTCCAGTCCATCGGCTACGACACCATCGCCGCTGGGGATAGTTTCAACGACCTGGGCATGATCCAGGCCAGCAAGGCGGGCTTCCTCTTCAAGAGCACCGACCAGATCAAGGCCGATCATCCGGAGCTGCCCGCCTACGAGGAATTCCCCGATCTGCTGGCCGCCATCCGGAACGCGATGGACTGAGTACCACCCAAACTTCATGTCTGGAAGTGAGTGAGCAATATGCTGCGGCAATTTGAGGGACTGGCCTTCCGGCCGGCCGATATCCTGCTGCCCCGGGACTGCGAATACTGCAAGTGGTCGGTGGTGGCCTGCGATCAGTATACCTCCCAGCCGGACTACTGGCAGCGGGTGGAGGAGTATGTGGGCTCCGCGCCCTCCGCCCTGCGGCTCATCCTGCCGGAGAGCTGCCTGGACGGTCCCAATGTAGAGACCGATATTATGGAAGTCAACAATACCATGACCCGCTACCTGCGGGAGGAGCGCTTTCAGGAGTTCCCCAACGCCCTCATCTATGTGGAGCGGCGGCTGGATAACCTGAAGGTGCGCCGGGGCCTGGTGGGCATGGTGGATCTGGAGCAGTACGACTATGAGCCCGGCTCCGGCGCCGCCGTGCGGGCCACCGAGGGTACCGTCATGTCCCGCATTCCACCCCGGGTGGCGGTGCGGAAGAACGCCCCCCTGGAGCTGCCCCACGTTATGCTGCTGACCGACGATCCCCAGAAAACGGTCATTGAGCCTCTGGCCCAGCGGAAAGACAGAATGCAGAAGGTGTATGACTTTGACCTGATGGAGCGTGGGGGACACATCACCGGCTGGCTGCTGGATGAAGAGAGTATGGCCCTGGTGGCCGACGCACTATCCACCCTGGCTGACCCAGCCGCCTTCCGGGCCAAATACGGCACGGAGGAGGTCATGGCCTTCGCCGTGGGTGACGGCAACCACTCCCTGGCCACGGCCAAGGAGTGTTATGAGCGTCAGAAGAGACTGACCCCCAAGGAGCAGTGGAGCCGTCTGCCTGCCCGCTTCGCCCTGTGCGAGCTGGTGAACCTCCACGACCCGGCCCTGGAGTTTGAGGCCATCCACCGGGTACTATTCGGCGTGGAGCCGGAGCAGGTGGTGGAGGCTCTGGTGAAGGCCTTCCCCGGCGCCTTCCGGGGAGAGGGGGAGGGCCACGTCCTCCGCTATGTCCACGCCGGCGGGCAGGGGGCGGTCACCGTGCCCAATCCCCCCGCACAGATGGAGGTGGGCACCCTCCAGCCCTTCCTGGATGCCTATGTGAAGGAACAGGGAGGGCGTATCGATTACATCCACGGGGCCGATGTGGCCCGTACCCTGGCAGACCGGCCGGGTAACCTGGCCTTCCTGCTGCCTGCTATGGGGAAGGACCAGCTGTTCCCCACTGTGATCCACGACGGAGCCCTGCCCCGCAAGACCTTCTCTATGGGCGAGGCCCATGACAAGCGCTTTTATCTGGAGGCGCGCAAGATCCGATAAGGAGGAGTCTCATGGCAGTCCTGGAGGTCAAGGCCTACGCCAAACTGAATCTGTCCCTGGATGTGCTGGGAAAGCGGCCTGACAGTTACCACGATATGCGGATGGTGATGCAGACGGTGGGGCTTACCGATACCCTCCGGCTGGAGACCGGCACCGGGCAGCCCCTGCGCATGGAGAGCAACCTGGGCTTTTTGCCGGCGGACGAGAGTAATCTGGCCGCCGCCGCCGCCCTGCGGCTGTGCGAAGCGGCAGGGGTGGACCACGGCGGACTATCCATCAAGTTGGACAAGACCATCCCGGTATGTGCCGGAATGGCGGGGGGCAGTGCCGACGCCGCTGCTGTGCTCCGGGGGCTGAACAAGCTGCTGGGCCTGGGTCTCTCCGGGGAGCGGCTGGAGGAGATCGGCGCTCTGGTGGGCTCCGATGTGCCCTACTGCGTCCGGGGAACCACCGCCCTGGCCGAGGGCAGGGGAGAGGTCCTCACCGATCTGCCCCCTCTGCCGTCCTGCCTGGTGGTGCTGTGCAAGCCCGCTTTCTCGGTGTCCACGCCGGAGCTGTTCCGTACGCTGGACGGCTGCCGGATTCGCCGGCGGCCTGATACCGCCGGATTGATCGCGGCGCTGAAGAGCGGCGACCTGCCCGGGGTGTCCCGGCGGATGTATAACGTCTTTGAGGACGCTCTGCCCAGCCGCCGTGCCCAGGAAATTGACGCCATTAAAAATGTGATGATCCAGCACGGCGCCCTTGGCGCCTCCATGAGCGGCACCGGTCCCACTGTATTTGGACTTTTTGACCACGAGGAACGGGCTAAAAGTGCTTTTGACGCGCTGAAGGAGCAGTACCAAGAGACATTTTTGGCCCAGACCGTGGAAAATCTGCTGGAACAGGTATAAAATCAAAAATCACCGTCCACAATGGAGACAAACCAATGTGGACGGTGATTTTTTATGAAACAGAGCAAGACCCTGCGGCGCTGGGAATTGGCTCTTTTGCTGGGTGTGGCCATTGCGGCTTTGGCAGGAGTCTGGCTGGACCGGAGTCAGGCGGCTCTGTCCGATCAGGTGATCCGGCTCCATGTGCTGGCTAACTCCGACTCGGAGGCTGACCAGGCCCTGAAGCTGAAGGTGAGGGACCGGGTGCTGGGCGCGGCGTCGGATTATTTTGTGCCTAGGGCCACCTTGGAAGAGACCAGAGAGGTTCTGACAGAGCATTTGGCCGACATAGCAGCTGCCGGAGCAGATCAGGTGGCGGAGGAGGGGTATCAGTATCCGGTGACGGTCTCCCTGGAGGACAACTACTGGTTTCCCACCAAGCAGTACACAGACTTTGCCCTTCCCGCCGGAGAGTATACCGCCCTGCGGGTGGTGATCGGCGAAGGCGCCGGTCAGAACTGGTGGTGCGTGGTCTTTCCGCCTCTGTGCCTGGGTTCGGTCAGTGAGACGGCGACCCAGACCGCCCTCAGCGACGGCTTTACCCAGGACCAGGTGTCCCTCATCACCGGAGAGGACGAGGGGTATGTGGTGAAGTTCAAGGCCATTGAGCTGTGGGAGGGCTTCAAGCACTGGATCACAGGCGGATAAAAAGACAGGCTCGGCTGTAAGCCGAGCCTGTCTTTTTATATGAGATCAGCCAATGCCGCCGTAGTAGATACCCAGCACCCACACAGCTGCCGCCACCAGCACATAGAAACGGGCGGTAACGGTGAAGAACGTGCCGGGGCGGCCCTTTCCGCCCAGAGCCAGCTCGTCCTTAATGGTGTCTACCCGCAGTACGAAGTAGATGCACACCGCCACCAGCAGGGCGCCGAAGGGGGAGACGTAAATGGTGATCAGGTCCATCCAGCTGCCCATGCCTGCCAGGGACTCCAGGAACAGGCCGGGCACAAAGGTAACCACGCCAACAATGAGCGTGGCGGCCCGGCGGGAGAGCTTGACGGTGGAGCTGAGGGCCTCGCCGCAGGCCTCCAGCATATTCATCAGGGAGGTGATACCTGCGAAGAACACCGACACGAAGAAGAGCAGGGCGAAGATCTGGCCGCCGGGCATCTGCCCAAAGACCTGAGGCAGGGTGACAAACATAAGGGAGGGACCGCTGGTGGGATCAATGCCAAAGGCAAAGACGGCGGGGATGATGGCAAAGCCCGCCAGCAGGGCGGCCAGAGTGTCCAGCAGGGCGGTCATGCCCGCGTGGCGCAGAATGCTCTCGTCCTTCTTCATATAGCTGCCGTAGATCAGCATACCGGCGCCGTTGATGGACAGGGAGAAGAAGGCCTGTCCCATGGCCATCACCCAGGTCTCCGGGTTGAGCAGGTAGCTCCAGTCGGGCCGGAGCAGGTAGAGGTAGCCTTCCGCCGCACCGGGAAGGAAGGCTACCCGGACGGCAATGATGAGAAACAGAATAAAGAAGGCGGGCATCATGAACTTGCTCAGCTTCTCAATGCCGGAAGCCACGCCGAAAATCAGAATGACCACCGTAAAGACCACTGCGATCAGGTGCCAGGGCACGGAACCGAAGTTGACAGCCAGCGCGTCAAAAAAGCTCTGAGAATCCCCGGCCAGGATGGAGCCGGTGACAGAGCCGGCGGTGTACCGCAGGACCCAGCCCACCACCACCGAGTAGCCGATGGCGATGCCCAGCACGCCCAGCAGGGGAATGATGCCCAGGATCTTGCCGCCCTTCTTGCCCCGGGATTTCATGACATAATCCAGAGAGCCCATGGCGCCGGTGCCGGTGAGCCGCCCCAGGGCAAACTCGCCGGACAGGCCCACATAGCTGAACAGGGCCACAAAGATGAAATAGGGGATCAGAAAGGCGCCGCCGCCGTACTGTCCCACCCGGTAGGGGAACAGCCAGATGTTGCCCATGCCCACGGCGGAGCCCACCGCCGCCAGGACAAAGCCCAGGGAGCTGGTGAACTTGCCGCCGGATTTGTTGTGTTCCATTCAGAGATCCTCCTCGTTTCTGCGTACCATGTGGATGTGATCCTCCCATACCCCGTTGATCTTGAGGTAGCGTTTGGCCAGCCCCTCCTCCTCAAAACCGGCTCTGGCCGCCGCCCGGCGTGAGGGAAGATTGCGGGGCATGATGTTGGCCTCCACCCGGTGGAGGCCCAGGTTGCGGAAACCCCACTCGGTCAGAGCGGCGATGGCCTCCGAGCCGTAACCCTGTCCCCAGAGAGTGTGGTCCAGCTTGTAGGAGATGAAGCAGGACTGGAAGGCCCCGCGCACGATCTCGTTGAGACCGGCCAGCCCGATGATTTTACCGGGATGCCGGGGCTGGACCAACAGGAAGCGGAAACAGCGGCCCGCCTCCGCCTGCTCCAGGTCGAAGGCAAGACGCTCTGCCTGGCCCTCTGCTGTAAAGAATTCCTCGGGCTGGACCGGATCAAAGGGGGCAAAAGCTGCCCGATTGCGTCGGTAGAATGCTGCCGCCGGACCTGCCAGCGCCGGATCACAGGCCAGAAACCCCAGCCGGGGGGAACGAAAAACAAAACGGCGCATCCCAACCCTCTCCCTTCCGATGCATTGCACGCGAGGCACATTATATCACATCCTTAAGACTTTTGCACTATAAAGTTATAGCACTTTAAAGAGCCCATAACGGTAAAAAGAATCCCCTGGGGGTGGTTGACCTGGCCGCCGCTTTTCGATACAATAGAGATACCAAAAAAGGGAGCCGTCCACCTGTGGGCGGCTCTCCCATTGCCAAGGAGACAGGAAAACGATATGTTGAATACCCAAGAGGAACTGCGCTTTTGCAAGGCCCGGCGGGCGGCCATCGAACTGGAGTTTGGAAATCTGAATCCGGAACAGCGGAAAGCGGCTCTGGCCACTGAAGGGCCTCTGCTGCTGCTGGCAGGAGCGGGCAGCGGAAAGACTACGGTGCTCATCCACCGCATCGCCAACCTGATGAAGTACGGCCGGGGCTCCGATTCCAATGAGGTGCCTGCCTGGGTGACGCCGGAGGATCTGGCCTTCCTGGAGGAGTATGTGGCCCGCCCCGATCCGGAGAAGAAAGGAGAGCAGGAGCGGCTGTGTCGCCTGGACCCGGCGGTGCCCTGGTCCATCCTTGCCATCACCTTCACCAACAAGGCTGCCGGGGAGTTGAAAGAGCGGCTGGAGCGGATGCTGGGCCCCAACGCCAACGACGTGTGGGCCTCCACCTTCCACTCCGCCTGTGTGCGTATCCTGCGGCGGGATATCGACCGGCTGGGCTTTACCAGCTCTTTCACCATCTACGACACCGCCGACTCCGAGCGGGTCATCAAGGATATTGTGAAGGACTTCAACCTGGACGACAAGACTTTCTCTGCCCGCACGGTGCTGGGCTACCTGTCCCGGGCCAAGGACGCCATGCTGTCCGGGGCGGATTATCTGGCCCAGTGCGAGAAGGCGGGAGACTTCCGCCTGGTGAAGATGGCCAAGATCTATGTGGAGTATGAGCGGCGGCTGAAGGAAGCCAATGCCCTGGACTTCGACGACATTATCCTGGATACGGTGCGCCTGCTCCAGCGGTTTGAGGAGGTACGGACCTACTACCAGAAGAAATTCCGCTACGTCCTCATTGACGAGTATCAGGATACCAACAATCTGCAGTATCTGTTGGCCTCCACTCTGGCGGGAGGTTATGAGAACATCTGCGTGGTGGGTGACGACGACCAGTCCATCTATCGCTTCCGGGGCGCCACCATTGAGAACATCCTCTCCTTTGAAAGCCAGTATAAGGGCGCCCGGGTGATCCGGCTGGAGCAGAACTACCGCTCCACCAAGAACATTCTGGAGGCTTCCAACGCGGTCATCAAGAACAACGAGGGCCGCAAGGGCAAGGAACTGTGGACTCAGCACGAAGAGGGCGAGAAGATCCAGTGCTATACCGCCATGAATGAGCACGACGAGGCCCAGTATGTGGCGGCTCAGATTCTGGCAGGCTTTTCCGCCGGGCGCAGCTGGAAAGATCACGCGGTGCTCTACCGTATGAATGCCCAGTCCAACCAGATCGAGCAGGCCTTCAAGCGCAACGGTATCCCCTACCGCATCATCGGCGGTATCCGGTTCTTTGACCGTGCCGAGGTCAAGGATATGCTGGCCTACCTGAGCGCCGTGAACAACCCCGGCGACGATCTGCGGCTCTCCCGCATTATCAACAATCCGCCCCGCGGTATCGGCGCCACCACCGTGGACCGGGCACAGAACATTGCCCAGGCTGAGGGCAGGTCCCTGTGGGAGGTCATCAGCCACGCCAAGGATTGGCCGGAGCTGCAGAAGGCGGCTCCCAAGCTGGGCCAGTTTGTGGAACTGATGGACGATCTGCGGAAACTATCCCGGGAGCTGCCGCTGCCTGCCTTCTACGAAGAGGTAGTGGCACGCACCGGTTATGCCGTCATGCTGGAGCAGAAAAAGACCATTGAGGATCGCACCCGACTGGAGAACGTGCGAGAGCTGGCTACCTCCATCCAGAATTACCTGGACAATGCGGTGGAGGAGCCCTCTCTGGCAGGCTTCCTGGATGAGATCGCCCTCTATACCGATATTGACAGCCACGACTCCGGCGAGGACTGCGTGGTCATGATGACCATGCACTCCGCCAAGGGCCTGGAGTTCCCGGTGGTCTTTGTGGTAGGCGTGGAAGAGGGCATCTTCCCCGGCATCCGTGCCATCGGTGAGCCAGAGGAGATGGAGGAAGAGCGGCGGCTATGCTATGTGGCTATGACCCGGGCCAAGGAGAAGTTGTATATGACCTGCGCCTCCCAGCGTATGCTCTTCGGCCGCACCAATTCCAACCGTCCCTCCCGCTTTTTGGGGGAGATTCCACCGGAACTGGTGGAGAAGTCCGGCCGCCTGCCCTACGGCGAACGGGGTGAGGGGGAGCGGCCTGCCCGCAAGACCGCGCCGGTGCGCCGCACTTTCGACCACGGCTTCTCCCTGGGCCATACGGCTCCGACAGCTCAGCCCGCTGCGGCGCCTGCTGCAAACCAGGCTGCCCCGTCCGGCGGAGCCTTCCGCATGGGCGATACGGTGCGGCACAAGGCCTTCGGTCAGGGCCTGATCACCAAGGTGACTCCCATGGGCGGCGACGCCCTGGTGGAGATCGCCTTCGACAGCGTGGGTACCAAAAAGCTGATGCTGAAATCTGCCTCCCAGTATATGACCAAGGCATAAGAAAACCGGGCCGCCGGAAGGCGGCCCGGAGAAATGCTACGGCTGAAGCAATTCCGTAAAGCTATAAATGTATTGATGGCACAGCTCCTTCAATTCGCCCTCGTACCGGGCGTAAAAAGGGTCGTACACCCCTACTACGGTCAGCCCCGCGTCCTTGGCGGCAGCGCAGGCGCCGGGAGAGTCCTCGTAGAGGGTACTATCTTCCGGCGTGGCTCCCAGCTCTTTCAGTACATGGACGAAGGTGGCCGGGTCCTTCTTCAGCATACCCAGCTCCTGGACGAAGATGAGGCGGGAGAAGTAGTTCTCCATATTGAGCCGCTTCAGGGCGGCCTGGCAGAATTCGGGCACGCAGGCGGTGAGCAATACCATGGTCTGCCCCTGCCGCCGGCACTGGTCCAGAAAGGCCAGAGCTCCCGGTTTGGCGGGGACCTGAGATAGGTAGGCCTCCCGGCCCAGCTGGGTCCACTCGTCCATGATGGCCTGAGGCGTGGTGTCCAGGTGGTAGTAATCGATGGTGAACTGGGCAGCCAGAGGGAAGATGGAGTGGCCCACCGTCTCGCTGTACTCCTGGGTGGGGGTCAGCCCCCGGCGGGTCAGGAAGGTGTTGTCCACCTCCTCCCACACGCCGTTGGAGTCCACCAGGGTGCCGTCAAAGTCAAACAGGATCATACATAAAACCTCCAGGGGAATTGAACGGCCTCCTCAGCGTAATCGATGCCGATGCGGGGGCCGGTATGGATGACAGCGGGTGTTTCGCCTGCGTCACAGAGAAACAACTCCTGGCCGCACAGGTCCAGACCGTTTTGGGCACGGGTAAGAGCCAGGGCCTTGCACACCTTGCCCGGTCCATCCAGAAAGTGCTTCTTTTGATAGGAAGTCAGCTCTCCGGGCATTTTGCCGAAGCGGTTGAGGCTCATACGAGCCAACCCATCCACCGGTTCCAGACCCCGCAGCAGGACGGCAGCAGGCTCCCCTTCCGCCTCGGTCACAAAGTTGAGACAGTGGTACATCCCGTAGATCAGGTAGATGTATGCGGTGCCCGGCGGGGCAAAGAGAGTCTCGGTCCGAGCGGTTCGGCGGTAGCCATAGGCGTGGCAGGCCTTGTCGCACCGGCCAATATAGGCCTCGGTTTCTGTAATGCGACCCACCAGCGTTTCCCCGTTCCATATCCGGACCAGGTGTTTTCCAAGCAGATCTCGGGCCACATCCAAGGTGTCCCGGGCAAAAAAGGTCCGATCCAGCGGTTTCATTTGGATGCCCCCCTTTGTTGGGATTACATTTTATTTTACCATAGGTAAAGGAGAGGTACAACCATGAGCCAAACCAATGAAAGCAGTGTCCTGGCCAAGTTCGCCACCCCGCTGATTATCCTCGCTACGATTATTTGGGGTAGTTCCTTTGTAGTGATGAAGAGCAGCGTGGATGTGCTGCCCACCTTCTGGCTACTGGCCATTCGATTCAGTTTTGCCGCTCTTGTGCTGGCGGTGGTCTTTATCAAGCGATGGAAGGTGATGGACCGCCACTACCTGATTGGCGGTACAGTAATGGGCTTCTGCCTGTTTGTGGCCTATGCTTTCCAGACCTACGGGCTGGAACAGACCACCCCCGGCAAGAACGCCTTCCTCACTGCAGTTTACTGCGTCATTGTCCCCTTCCTGTACTGGATCGTGGCCAAGCGCCGGCCGGACAAGTTCAATGTGATTGCCGCCTTGCTGTGCATCATTGGCATTGGTCTGGTGTCGGTTACCGGCGATAACGCCTCCGCTTTCAATATGGGTGATGTACTTACCCTTATCGGCGGTTTCTTCTTTGCTGCACATATCGTGGCGGTGTCCAAGTTCTCCGAGGGCCGGGATATCTTCATCCTGACCACCCTCCAGTTTGCCAGCTTTGCCGTGTTCTCCTGGATCGGTGTGCTGGTTACCAGAACCTCGGTGAGCCCCGAAGTGTTCAACGGGGACCTGATCTTCGGCCTTGCCTACCTGGTGATCTTTGCCTCCTGCGGTGCGCTGCTTTTCCAGAACATCGGCCAGAAGTACACCGCCCCCTCCACCGCGGCGGTCCTCCTGTCCTTGGAAGCTCCCTTCGGCGTAATTTTCTCCATGATTTTCGCCAACGAGCAGCCTACCGCCCTGATGCTGGTGGGCTTTGCCCTGATCTTTGTGGGCGTGATCTGCTCCGAGACCAAGTTCTCTTTCCTGCGGAAGAAATAAGAACCAGATAGAAAGACAGCCCCTGCCCTAGAAGGGCGGGGGCTGTTCTGCATTTTTTGTGACTGTGCATGGAGTCATGTCTTGCGCTGTATGGCTCAGTTTGGTATCATGGATAAGGTGATGACCATGTATGTTCAGTCTATTCGCTGCATGGCTGGGATGCCCTATGCGTAAGCTGGCCTGGTTTGCCGCCGCCTTTTCCGGCGCGGTGTTTCTGGCGGTTTATCTGCTGCCGGAAGCCATACTGGTGCCGGCGGGGGCGTGCTGTGGTTTGGCAGCTCTGGCCGGACTGTTCCTTCGGGGCAAAGCCCGTCTGCGGACGCTGCTGATCTGCTTCGGTTTGGCGGCGGGCCTGTGTTGGACGGGAGTATACTGCGCTCTGGTACGGGTACCTGCGCTGCGGCTGAACGGCACAGAGACGACGGTTACGGCTCTGGTTACCGATTGGCCTCAGGAGAACAGCTACAGCACTTCTGTTATGTCGGAGGTCTATGGGGACGATGGAAGTCCGGTCAAGACCTTGCTCTATTTGAATGGGGAAGAGGCCATGGGTTTGCGGCCCGGTGACCGGCTGACAGTGACCGCCTCCTTCCGTATGGCAGACACTATGGCGGGGGAGAGCACCAGCTACTATTATGCCAAAGGGGTACTCCTCATTGGCAGTGGCGGGAAGGACTGGACGGCGGAACGGCCGGAGCAGGTTCCGGTGGGCTGTTGGCCCGCCCTGTTCAGCGGGGCGCTGAAGGACAGCGTGGACCGGGCTTTTCCGGACAGTACCGCGCCTTTGGTCACCGCGTTGCTGACGGGAGACAAAACGGAACTGCCTGAGGCGGCGTACAGCGCCCTGCGCCGGTCCGGACTGGCCCATGTGATCGCTGTCTCCGGCCTCCATGTCTCCTTCCTGGCCGGACTGATTACCACATTGTTGGGCCGCCGCAGGCGGCTGTCGGCAGTGGTGGGTATCTGCCTGCTCTTCTTTTTCAGCGCCGTGGCAGGCAACACCCCCTCAGTCCAGCGGGCGGCGTTGATGCAGGCTTTGCTCCTGATTGCCCCGCTGGTGGACCGGGAGAATGATCCGCCTACCAGCCTCAGTACCGTGCTGATGATACTGCTGGCGGTCAATCCCTATGCCGCCGCCAGCGTGTCCCTCCAGCTGTCCTTTGCCGCCGTGGCCGGTATCTTTCTGTTTACCGGGCCTTTGTGTGAGAAGTGGGAGAGCAGACTGCCCCGCAAGCCCCAGAACTTTTGGCTCAAACTGGGCTGCCGGGTGGCCCGGGTGATTATCGCCACTGTTGCCACCACGTTGGGAGCCATTGTGTTCACCACGCCTCTGATGGCCTTCTATTTTGGCAGCGTAACGCTTATTTCACCTCTTACCAATCTGCTCTCCCTGTGGGCGGTGTCCGATGCCTTCCTGGGTGGGCTGGTGACGGCGCTGGTGGGGCTTGTGCTGCCTGCCGTGGCCACGGTGATGGCCTGGGTGGTCTCTCTGCCGGTGTGGTATCTCCAGTGGCTTACCGCAGCCCTGGCAGGACTGCCCTTTGCCTCGGTGGCCGTCCATTCCATCTATCTGATTCTGTGGATGGCTCTGACTTATGGACTTATTTTTCTGTGGGTGCTTTGGCGAGGTCCAAGAGGGCGGGGGGTGGTGCCATTGTGTCTCAGTACGTCCACCCTGTGTGGCGCCCTGATCCTCCAGGCTGCTGCCCTCACCGGCGGAAGGCTGACCGTATCGGTGTTGGATGTGGGTCAGGGTCTCAGCGTGGCCCTCTATTCCCAGGGACAGACCGCGCTGGTTGACTGCGGCGGCTACGATGCGGGAAATACCGCTGCGGATTATTTCCAGTCTCTGGGCCTGAGCCACATCGACCTGGTGATCCTCACCCACTACCACGACGACCACGCATCCGGAATTCCTCAACTGCTGGAGCGGATGGACGTTGGACTGCTGATTCTGCCTGACGTGGAGCCGGACAGTGCCCTGCGGGCAGAGGTGGAGGCTGCCGCCCAAGCCCATGGAGTGGAGACTCTGTTGGTCACCGATGGGGCCACCGCCGAGCTGGGAGAGACGAGCCTGAAGATCTACCCGCCCCTGGGCAGTGGCGGCAGCAATGAAGAGGGCCTGTCAGTGCTGGGAAGTGCAGGGGAATTTGACGTTCTGATTACGGGTGATATGAATACCACCGTGGAGGGACGGCTGGTGAAATACGGAGACCTGCCGGATACAGAGCTGCTGGTAGCAGGCCACCACGGCTCCAAATACGCCTCGTCGGACGAATTGCTCCAGGCCATACAGCCGGAATGGGCTGTTATATCAGTTGGATACAATACTTACGGTCACCCGGCGGCGGAGACTCTGGCCCGGCTGTCCCAGCACGGATGCCAGATCTACCGCACTGACTGGTCGGGGACCGTTACTATTACTGCGGAATAAGGAGAAGATACCATGCCGCCAAAGGGAAAACCAGATACTGCTGCCTATCAGAAGCTGAAACAGGATCTGAAAAGTGGCACACTGGGTAGCCTCTATGTGTTTCATGGCGAGGAGGCCTATCTGCGTGACTACTATCTGGGACAAATGAAGCAGAAATTGCTGCCTCCGGGAATGGAGGCCTTCAACTACCATGTGATCCAGGGTAAGGAGTTTGATTTGAAGGCTCTGGCCCAGACGGTGGACTGCCTGCCTATGATGAGTCCCCGTACCATGATCGTAGTCAATGATTACGATCTCTTTAAGGGGGACAAGGAGGGGCTTACCGCCATTTTGAAGGATCTGCCCGACTATGTGTGCCTGGTCTTTGTGTATGACCTGATTGAATATAAATCAGACGCCCGTACCAAGCTGGCCGGTGTTATCAAGGAGAAAGGTAGTGTAGTGCCCTTCAACCGGCAGGAGCAGGGGGATCTGGTGGACTGGATCGCCCGGCGTTTCCGGGCCATGGACCATGATATCGGTACTGAGGACGCCAAGTATCTTATCTTCCTGTGTGGAGATCTGATGCACACTCTAATTTCGGAGATCGGCAAGATCGGCGCTTATGCCTCTCACCGGCGGGTTACCCGACAGGATATCGACGCTGTGGCCACGCCCCAGCTTGACGCGGTGGTGTTCCAGATGACCGATGCCATCTCCGCCGGAGACTTTGACAAGGCGGCCTCAGTGCTGGGGGACCTCTATCATATGCAGGAGCCTCCCATTAAGCTGCTGGCGGCCCTGGGCAAGCAGCTGCGGCAGCTCTATACAGCCCGGCTGGCCCTGGAACACAGGAAGGGAAGCCGCTATTTGATGGAGCTGTGGGGACTGCGCTCGGCTTATCCGGCGGAACGGATGATGCAGTCAGCCCGGCGGTTTTCTCTGGGTTGGTGCCGCCGGGCGGTGATCCGCTGTGGTGAGGTTGATCTGGCCATGAAATCCACCGGCGCGGATGGAGAAGAACTGTTGACTGGCCTGCTGATGGAGCTGGCCGTAAAGAAAGGAGCCTGATGATTATGAAAAAGCGTGCGATCTTTGGCGTGGCGCTTGCCGCCGCCGGCGCGGCGGGGTGGTATCTGACCGCCAATCGCAGAAAGAATCAGATGGAGATCATCCGTGAGCAGGTCCGCAAGCTGCTGGCGGTGCGGAGGGATGAGCTGCAGCTTCTGCGGAAGGCGGCCCAGGCGGGGGAACTGCCCTCGGAGGGATTGAGTACCCAACCGCTGGATGGCCTGGAGGTGGAGGCGGTTCGCCTGGAGGATGGTGCGCTGACTGTGTGTCTCTGCAACGGTGCGGCACGGGCCTGGCTGTCTGATCAGCCGATGGATCGTCTGAACGTCCATCAGCAGCCCTGGCGGGGCAGTGCCCGGCCCGGTGTTCTGTACACGGAAAACCTGGGTGACGGCTGGCACGTTGGATATGCCTGCCTGCACTGGAGCTGAGTATGCTGCGGATCAAAGAGGCTATTGTGGTAGAGGGGCGTTATGATAAGAATACCCTCTCTCAGATGGTGGATACCATTATTGTGGAGACCTCCGGCTTCGGTGTATTTAAAAACAGTGAAAAACTGGCCCTGTTCCGCCGCTTGGCGGCGGAGCGGGGCCTTATCATCCTCACCGATCCGGATGGGGCTGGTTTTGTTATCCGCAATTTCCTCAAGGGCAGCATTCCGCCGGAACAGGTGAAACACGCCTATGTGCCTGATATCCTGGGTAAGGAACGACGGAAGCGTACGCCGGGAAAAGAGGGGAAGCTGGGCGTGGAAGGAATGCGTCCCCAGGTACTGGAACAGGCCCTCCGACGGGCGGGGGCTACCTTTCTGGAAGAAGATGCTCCGCCGGTACGCTGTGGACGAGCCATCACCAAGGCGGATCTGATGCTGTTGGGGCTGTCTGGAGGGGCTGGATCAGCCGAGCGCAGGCAGGCCTTGATGAAGCAGCTGGGGCTGCCGGGGCATCTGTCTCCCAATGCCATGCTGGAGGTACTGAATGCGCTTTTCTCCTATGAGGACCTGGTGTCTGCTGTCCGAAAATCCGGGACGGAAAAAGAAAAGAGCGGAAAGTGAAAAAAGGTGTTGACAAATGGGATTGGGAGTGATATTCTATCTGAGCGCCTTGCGAGAGGGCATGAAAATCTGACCAAAATCGGAAGAAACCGAGGGGAACCTGGACGGCCTTGCGGAAAGGGATCAGAAAAAAGTGCTTGACAAACGCGAGTGTGCGTGGTAAACTAAATGAGTTCGCGCCGGAGGGCGTGAACCAGCTTGAAAAAGAGCCAAAACAAGTGGTTCGGGGCTAAAAAGTCCTGAAAAAACTTGAAAAAAGTTCTTGACAAGCGAAACAGAGTGTGCTAAAATAAATAGCACGTCAGCCCGAGTGGCCGACAAGAGCGTGTACCTTGTAAATTAAACAACGTGAAAGAAACACGAAGCACCAGAAAGGACGAGAAGTCCTTCTGACAAGCAAAGCTTGAAGAAGGCTCTTGATTTAATTTCTTTGAAGCTATGAATTAAGCTTCGATAAGATGATTTGAAGAACTTTGGTTCTTTAGATACCATTTTATTGAGAGTTTGATCCTGGCTCAGGATGAACGCTGGCGGCGTGCTTAA
>NZ_NFIB01000018.1:0-58828 GCF_002159385.1 Flavonifractor sp. An52 | reverse complement strand
GTAAGCCCGAGAAAGAAATGCAGTCGGCAAACCTTTCGGGGCCCCTTAAGGGGCTTCGTCCGTATCAGGCCCTTTTAGGGCCTACTCAAGCCTCCGGCTTAGCCGGAGGTTTTGACTAATATTTGTTGACCATTCCCGAGATCAGGGGGGTGGGCACCAGCCACATGATGAGGAACACCAGCAGGTTGGAGGCCGACAGGGAGGCGTAGGCTCCCACAAAGGTGAGGTAGAAGGCCAGAATCAGGCCTACCACCGCCCCCAGGCTGGCCAGCACCGCCGAGGTGCGGACGGCCCGGCGGAGCCGGGCGGCGCCTACCACCGCCTCGGAGTAGGGCCCGATGCCCTCCCGGCAGAGGACGGCGGTGAGAATGTCGCTGTGGAGCTGGTCCTCGTCGGACAGCTCTACCCGCCGCTCTGCGGCAGGGTATTCCATCCGGTCCACCGGCAGCTTGAACCGCTGGCGGAGCATGGCGGGGGTCAGGTTGAAGTCCCGGGTGGCCATCACCGGGGACACCCGGTTGCGGATCAGGCTGGTGAGGGCCGGGTCCACCGTGCCGTGGAGGGTGTAGTTGAGGGCGAAGATGCCTGCCAACTCCCCGTCGATGGCACAGAACACGGCGTTCTTCACATGAAGTCCCGGGGGCAGGGCGATCTCCATCAGCCGCATGAAGTCGGCGGAGCCCACCAGTACCTGTTCGTTGCGGATGACGCCGGACAGGCCGCCCTCATAACAGAAGAAGTTGGATACCCGGCGGTAGATGGCCCCCTGGGCCCGGAGCAGGTCGTGGAAGGGCTTGTCCAGGCCGCAGCCCGATTCCCGGATGAGGGTGGCGGTATCGGCCACCACCTTTTCCGCCGGGAAGTCGCCGAAGATCTTGATGCCGTTGAGGGAGACACAGCCCGGGGGGAACAGGTCAAAATCGGTGACCAGAATGCCGCTGCCGCCGGTGGCGGTGACGCCGTCCCAGCCGGCGATGGCGGCCCCCGATTTGCTCAGCCGCTGGCACAGGGTAAGCCAGGGCTGCCCGAAGCACAGGGCCCCCGACAGGGAGGCGGAGGCGGTGAGGGTGGCGGACAGGCACCACAGCAGCCGCTCCGGCGCGCCCCGGCCAATGGAGGCCACGATGCTCAGCAGCATACTGGCGATAAACAGCAGGGGGCAGATCCGCCGGAAAATACGCTGGGCGCCGTCGCTGGCCTGCATCTGCCGGCCAAAGCCTACCGGATCGCCCGACCACTTGGCGTAGGTGTCCCGGCCGTTCCACTTGCCCTCATCCAGGGTGACCAGATAGGGGTGGGAGGCGGCCGCCGCCGTCTTACAGGCCAGCCGCAGACCCCGCCGCTTTCGGTAGGTGCCCCGCAGCAGCAGGGAGATGCCCAGCACAATGGCGGCGCAGTAGGGCATCTGGCCCTCCCGGGGGTCCAGCTTGAACATGGTAAGGGCGTCGGCCAGGGTGGCGGCGGAGGCAAAGAGCAGCAGGGTGTCCATGCCGAACTCCAGCCGCAGCAGGCCGAACAGACCCCGGAAGAGGACATCCAGCCCCAGCAGCATGGCCAGCACCTGGACCCCGGCCAGGGCCAGCACCCGCAGCTCAGGCGTAAGGGCCTGGGGATGGGGAAAGACCTCCAGGGTCAGATAGAGGGCGGGCAGGAACAGCAAGAGGACCAGGGTGGCCCTCAGCCGCATCCCCTTGAGACCCTTGCCGTACCGTTTGGCCAGATCCGCCGGGGGCAGATCGGGGGCGGGAGGGGGCTCCTTCCGAGGCTTGCGCTCCCGGCGGCGGGGGGAGGGCTCCTCCTCCTCGTCGGTGCCGGGGATAAATTCCTCCGCCCGGCGTACCGCCGTGTCGTCCTCCATGCCCTCCTCTTCAAACATATGCTCGGCGTAGTCGTCCGCCTTTTTCAGCAGTCGGTTGATGCCCTGGGTGAGGGGGCTTTCCTCCGGCCCGGCGGCCTCCTCCGGAAAGTCCAGCACATTGTCCTCCACCGGAGGGGCTTTGGACGGTTTTTGCGGGGTGGGTTCCGGCTTGGGCGGGGGGGCCTTCTCCACCGGCGGCTGCCGGGTGGCGGCGGCCTTGGGTTCCTTCTGAGTCTGCTCCTGACCGCCGTCGGGGAAGGTGAGCACCCGCCCCGGCTTTTTGGAGGGGGAGGAGGGACGCTGGCTTTTGGGTACTACCGGGAAGGGTATGGTATCCTCCTCATCCGGCTTTTTCTTTTTCTGCCCGCCGCCGAATTCCGCCAGAATGGATTCCAGGGAGAACTCGTCCCCGCCGGGCAGATCCTCATTCAGTTCGTCATCCCGGTCTTTTGCCATGGGAACGTGCTCCTTTTTTTGAAGATCAGTGGTTGTCAGCCCATCCGCTGCCGCACGGCCTCATAGAGGAGAATGGCGGCGGCGGCGCTGGCGTTGAGGGAGTTGAGCTTGCCCTTCATGGGGATACGGACCAGGAAGTCGCAGGTCTCAGATACCAGACGGCCCATGCCGTCCCCCTCGCTGCCGATGACAATGGCGGCGGGGCCCTTCAGGTCGGCGTCGTAGAGCAGCCGGTCCCCGTCGGCAGCGGTGCCGAACACCCATACCCCTTCGTCCTTCAGCTCCTTGAGCAGGGCGGGCAGGTTGGGCACCCGGGCCACCGGAATATGGCTCACGGCACCGGCGGAGGTCTTGGCCACCACCGCCGTCAGGCCCGCCGAACGGCGCTTGGGGATGATGACCCCGTGGGCCCCGGCGCACTCGGCGGTGCGGATCACCGCGCCCAGATTGTGGGGGTCGGAAAGCTCGTCGCACACCACGATGAGAGGGGGCTCCCCCTTCTCCCGGGCGGCGTTCAGAATGTCGTCCACGCTGGCATACTCCCGCACCGCGGCCTGGGCGATGACACCCTGGTGGGAGTGGGTGCGGCTCATAAAGTCCAGCTTCTTCCGGTCGCACTCCACCACCACGATGCCCTTGTCCCGGGCAGCGGCGGCGATGTGGGCCAGGGCAGAGTCGGTCTCTCCCCGGGCCAGGAAAATTTTATCAATGGGCGTGCCCGCCCGCAGGGCCTCAGTGACGGCGTTGCGCCCCTCGATGATGCCGTCTGCCTCGGCCTGAGGGGCCGGTCTGCGCTCCTTCATAATTGGTTCCGCCTTTCTTGTTGATCGCTACCAGTATACCACAAGACCTGCCGCAGAAAAAGATAAAAATTACCCCTTTGAACCCGGCTGGTTTCATAGAAAGTTTACAGCTTTCGGCCTTCCCTTTCTTGTTTTTTGAGGGTGCGTGTGCTATAACTATAATTACTTTCCAGATAGGAATGAATGCACTCAAGGAGGCATCCTCTTGAATTTCGATCACCAGAACAACAACCGCGGAAAGGGCGGAGGCAATAACAAGCGCAACATCACCGCCATCGTGTCCATCATCCTGTGGGCCCTGGTGCTGACGGTGCTGGTGAACTATGCCACCTCCATGTTCCGCCAGGCCAACTCGGTGGAGATCAGCTACGGCACCTTCCGGGAGTTGGTCAAGGAGGACTGCGTGGCAGGCGTGCTCATGGAGTCCAACAAGTACACCATTTATTTAAAAGACGGGGTGTCGGTGGACGCCAACGGCAACATCACCAAGACGGCCACCGCCGCCGGCCTCACCGGGGAGCAGGAGGAGACCACCGTGCCGCCCCCCTCCCAGTGGGACAAGACCAAAACCACCTACTACTGTGCCCCCATCACCCAGGCGGGGGTGCGGGACGACGGGCTGATCGACCTGCTGGAGGAGCACGACGTCACCAGCTTCGGCCCCGAGTATGTGGAGGAGCTTAACCCCATCGTCTCCATGCTCATCTCCTGGGTGCTGCCCATGGTGGTCATGGTGCTGCTCTTCTCCTTCCTGTTCCGCAGCATGGCGGGCAAGATGGGCGGCGGCCTGGGCAATCTGGGCAAGTCCAACGCCAAGGTCTATGTGGAGAAAAAGACCGGTGTCACCTTTAAAGACGTGGCCGGTCAGGACGAGGCCAAGGAGTCCCTGGTGGAGATCATTGACTTCCTCCACAACCCCCAGAAGTATACCGAGATCGGCGCCAAGCTGCCCAAGGGCGCTCTGCTGGTGGGCCCTCCCGGTACCGGTAAGACCCTGCTGGCCAAGGCCGTGGCCGGCGAGGCCAACGTGCCCTTCTTCTCCATCTCCGGCTCCGACTTTGTGGAGATGTTCGTGGGTATGGGTGCCGCCCGTGTCCGCGACCTGTTCAAGGAGGCCAACAAGATGGCCCCCTGTATCGTGTTCATCGACGAGATCGACACCATCGGTAAATCCCGCGATAACCGCATGGGCGGCAATGACGAGCGGGAGCAGACCCTGAACCAGCTGCTGGCCGAGATGGACGGCTTCGACCCCACCAAGGGCGTCATCCTGCTGGCCGCCACCAACCGGCCCGAGGTGCTGGACCAGGCCCTGCTGCGGCCCGGCCGCTTTGACCGGCGCATTACCGTGGACCGGCCAAACCTGGCCGGCCGTCTGGCTACCCTCCAGGTCCATACCCGCAAGATCAAGCTGGCGGAGGATGTGGATCTGAAGAAGGTGGCTCTGGCCACCGCCGGCGCCGTGGGTGCGGACCTGGCCAACCTGGTCAACGAGGCCGCCCTCCGTGCGGTCCGTCTGGGCCGCAAGGCGGTCAACCAGCAGGACCTGCTCACTGCCTTCGAGCTGGTCATTGCCGGCGCCGAGAAGAAGGGCAGCGTCCTCAGCGAGTTTGAGAAGAAGCTGGTGGCCTACCACGAGGTGGGTCATGCCATGGTGGCCTACCGGCAGAAGCACGCCGAGCCGGTGACGAAGATCACCATCGTTCCCCACACCCAGGGCGCTCTGGGCTACACCCTCCACCTGCCGGAGGAGGACAAGAACCTCCACACCAAGGACGAGCTGCTGGCCCAGATCTGCGTCTCCATGGGCGGCCGTGTGGCCGAGGAGCTGGTGATGCACACCATGACCAACGGTGCCGCGCAGGACATTCAGGATGCCACCAGCATCGCCCGCAATATGGTGGCCATGTTCGGTATGAGTGAGGAGTTCGGCATGATGGCTCTGGCCTCCCGCCGCAACCAGTATCTGGACGGCGGCTACGGCCTGGACTGTGCTGATGATACCGCCGCGGCCATGGATCAGGCGGTGCGCAGCATCATCGACTCCTGCTACAAGAAGGCCACCGAGATCCTCTCCGAGAGCCGGGAGGACATGGACAAGGTAGTGGCTTACCTGCTGGAGAAGGAGACCATTACCGGCGCCGAGATGGTGGCCATTCTGGAGGGCCGGGACCCTGCTCTGGCCGACCAGTACGCCGAGGCCGAGCGGCGGGAGCAGGAGAAGAACAAGCCGGAGGAGAAGACCCAGGCCATTCCCCTGTGGGGCAGCCAGGAGGAGTCCTCCGCTCCGTCCCAGCCGGATCAGCCCTCTGAGGACAAGACAACGGAAGAATAAGGAAAATCCGGGCGCGCCGTCATGGCGCGCCCGGATTCTGCTTCTAAAAAATTTTGAGAAAAATGAAAAAAAGAGTTGACAGAGCGGGTGACCCGTGCTAAAATACAATTCGTTCGGTCGACCTGACCGGCGCCAAGTGAATATGGGGGTATAGCTCAGCTGGGAGCGCCAGCAACCGCATGTGACGACCCCTCAACGCGAGGAAATGACAATTTAATCAAAACCCCGGAAACTCAGTAAAATCAAGGGTTTCCGGTTATATGGGGGTATAGCTCAGCTGGGAGAGCGCTTGAATGGCATTCAAGAGGTCAGCGGTTCGATCCCGCTTATCTCCACCAAAAAGACTTGAAACTTCGGTTTCAAGTCTTTTTTTGTTTGTCTGCCGTGGGGGTTCGGAGAAGTGCATGAAGTCTGAAAAATGAAAGCGGGGATTGCATGGTTTTGCAGTACGATGTAAAAAGAGATTCCTGCTGCCAAATATAGAAAAAAAGCAAGTTATTCGATGTTATGCACAATTTAGATGGGCTTAACTTTGGCTAGTTTATCCGTATTGTAGTATTCTGGAACCCATAGTATACTTTAAATATATCTGAAAGAACTGACGCGGGATATATGGGGATATATCCACGCGAAGCAGTGCTTTCGAACGGTACCGAATTTTTAAAAGAGGAAGGAGGACGCGGAGGTAGTTGATAAATATTCGGTATCGGGACCCGCGCAATAAGGCAATCGATTCAAAAAAGGAGGCATCATAGATGCGGCAACATCAGAAACGCTCCCATTCTTTTCTTGCATTGCTGTTGGCATTATCCATGCTCTTCTCCCTGACGATTCTGCCTGTATCAGCTGAGGAACCTGTAAAAACCGATGCTGACCAGGGGACAGCCACACTCGCGCTGGACGACGACCTGCTCACTCTGGATATGAGCGAGGAAACGTTTCATGCAACCCTGACGGTTCCGGTCTCCACTGAGCAAAGCAAATGGACAACGGATCAGTGGAATACTTGGGCAAAAGGCATTACCTGGAGCCTGACGCGAGACGATGTGGATGTGCAGGACCCTGCGCTCTACCCGTACATCTACACCGGCGATGACCTGCAGAACTGGATGAGCTGGGGCACCATCAATCAGCATGGCGCTGACGGCGTCCCCTATTTCACCCTGGAAGATCCCACGGTAACCGTGGCCGACGGCTACGCCACTGTAAAGATGACCTTCAGCCACGGCATCTTCTTCAACATGAACGACCCCAAACTGCCTCTGGTGACCAACTCCCTCCAGGCCATCGGCAGCAACACCTTCCGCTACGCCCGCAACGTGTGGCCCGGCTTCATCGGCAACTACGAGCTGTCCGCCAAGGCCGGCGATACCGTTCTGGCCACCACTCCCATGGAGATCAACGTCTATGAGAGCAACGTCCGCCAGGACGAGCTGTACGACGAGCTGATGGAGATCAAGAAGCTGGCTGAGGCCAATGGCCGCTACTTCGACGTCCAGTCCTTCGGTAAAAGCACCGACGGCTATGACCAGTGGTATGCCGTGGTGTCCGACAGTGCCCAGTCCGTGGCCGATTTCAAGGAAATGAACGCCCTGGCCCAGACCGATCCCGAGGCGGTGCTGGCCCAGATCGAAGGCGGCAAGGACTACCGCATCCCCATCATGATGAACAACGTCCACTCCGACGAGGCCGGCGGTGTGGATGCCCATGTCAATCTGCTGCGTACCCTGGCTACCGAAGATACCATCACCTGGAATACCATCACTGGTCTGACCGGTGGTAAGACTGTGGATGAGAGCCAGTACGATCCCAAGATCGTGGACTTTGAGATCACCAGCGATGACGGCGATACCGACTACGGTTTCACCGGCTACGGTCTGAAAATCAGCGCCACCACCATCAACGGTAACGGCAACGACGGCCGCACCGATGCCAGCGAGTATTATACCTTCAGTGAGGACAAGGAGCTGAAGGTGGATGAGATCCTGGATAACCTCATCATCATCGTTACTCCCGATGAGAACCCTGACGGCCGTACCTACAACACCCGTCCCAACGGCAACGGCTTTGACCTGAACCGGGACGCCTCCAACCAGACTCAGGTGGAGACCCAGAACATTGCCAAGCTCATCAGCGAGTGGAATCCCGTGGCCTTCGTGGAGTTCCACGGCTTTACCGCTCAGTTCCTGGTAGAGCCCTGTACGCCTCCTCACGAGCCCAACCTGGAGTATGACCTGTTTGTGGAGCAGTTCCTGCTGGGCGCCGAGGCCTACGGAAATGCCGCCCTGGCCACCATGTCTGTCCAGCACGCGGGCGAATTTGAGACCAAGTATCAGACCTATTACACCCCCCTGCGCGACAGCTTTGATGCTGAAACCGGCTGGGATGCCTGGGATGACCTGAGCACCAACTACACCCCCAGCTATGCCATGCTCAACTGCGGCTCCATGGGCTTTACCATTGAGACTCCCTCCGGCGGCGAGTCCAGCGTCCGTCTGCTGGAGTGCGGCGCCTACGGTCTGTGGCAGTTCCTGTCCGATTGTAAGGATACCTGCTACAAGGCCCAGCTGGAGTTCTTCCGCCGGGGCATCAACAATGAGGATCACCGGGAAGAGATGGAGCCCTGGTATGTGGATATGAGCAACCAGCAGCTGGATCCCGACACCTGGCGCGTTCCTTATGAGGGCAACAACAAGTACTTCCCCGAGTACTATGTGCTGCCTGTGGACGCCGAGTCCCAGCGCGATCCCGCTGACGCCTATGAGATGGCGGAGTTCCTCATGCGCAACGGCGTGAAGGTCTCCACCCTCACCAAGGACGTGACGGTGGACGGTGTGACCTACAAGGCCGGTTCTCTGGTGGTCAATATGTACCAGGCCAAGCGCAACTACGCAAACTGCGTGCTCAACCTGGGCTATGATGCATCTGCCTCCGGCTTCCCCTCCCTGTACTCTGAGTCCGTGGCCAGCTTCCCCAGTATGCGCGGCTTTGACTGCATTGCCATTGATACCATCGGCGCCTTTGACGGTGCCCTGAAGGAACTGACTGAGGTTACCGCTTCCGGTCAGGTCACCGGCAGCGGTTCTATCGTCATCCTGTCCAACAACGGTGACGAGACCGTCCGGGCCGTCAACGCGTTGCTGGACGCCGGCAAGGCGGTTGGTATGATCACCGAAGGCGACTACAAGGGCGATTTCGTGGTGAGTGCTTCTTCCTATAATATGGTATCCTCCGACTATGCGCTGGTGGCTACCCGCACCAATGAGATGCCTGTGGCCCATCAGATCAGCAAGCCCACCCTGTTCCTCACCGGCCGCTATGCCGACTTCGGCGACGACAAGGTGACTTCTGGGTACTATACCGAGTGGTTTGCCAATGGCTATGGCTTCATCAACTACGATAACATCCACAACAACGGTACCTCCAATTACGATGTGATGGCCTATGTGAAGCAGCTGGGCTTCACCGTAACGGATGATCCTGCCAAGGCGGATATCATCATTGGCTCGGTGGCGCTGGACAGCGGCGCCTATGGCGCTGAGGCCGTTGCGGCGGTCAAGGCCGGTACGCCCTATATTGCCACCGGTTCTGAGCCGCTCTCCTACATTCAGGAGAACCTGGTGACAGGAATTACTGCTGACTCCAGAGGTATGGAGGCCCTCCATCATGTCACTTATCCCTCCGACAGCCTCATCACTGCCAGCCAGGAGGCGGATGGTGACGACGTGATTTACACGCTGGATTGTACCGTTCTCACTGCCTATCCTGAGAATGCTGAGGTGCTGATCCAGGCCACCGATAAGGACAGCTTTATCGTGGGCTGCATGGCCGGCGGTAGCATCGACGGCGGCGTGGAGGCCATTGCGGTGGAGCAGGACGGAATGGATATTACCATCTTCGCCAACTCCATTGTCAACCGTGCCCACCAGCAGGACGACTATCTGTTTGCCACCAACACCATCTATTCCAAGATGCTGTCTGAAGATACCATGGATATTGTGGTCAGCACCCTGCCGTTTGATGATGTATATGGCGACGACTGGTTCTATAATGCGGTGAAGTATGCCTATGACAGCAAGCTGATGTCCGGCACTGCTTCCACCACCTTTGCTCCTCTCATGAGCACCAACCGTGCCATGGTGGTCACCATGCTGTGGAGGCTGGAGGGTCAGCCTGAGGCTGATGCCACCCTGTCCTTCACCGACGTGGAGAGCGGCGTGTGGTATACCGACGCTGTGAACTGGGCTGCCTCCAAGGGCATCGTCAAGGGCTACAGCGACACCGTGTTTGCCCCCAACGACACCGTGACCCGCGAGCAGCTGGCCACCATCCTGTACCGCTACGCTGAGAGCAAGGGCTACGATGTGTCCGCCAAGGGCGATCTGACCACCTTCACCGACGGCGCCAAGACCTCCTCCTGGGCCGCTGAGGCCATGGAGTGGTCGGTAGGCTCCAAGCTGCTGTCCGGCAAGGGCGGCAACGTTCTGGATCCCACCGGCACCGCCACCCGCGCGGAAGTGGCGCAGATCTTCACCAACTTTGCGCAGAACCTGAAGAAGTAAACATTCACGCCAACAGGGGCGCGCTGCATCAGCAGCGCGCCCCTGTTTTGTTATGCAGAGAAAAAAGTGCAAAAATGGATCATTTTTGGCCTCCATGGATTGGAAAGAAAAAATCCGCATAGAAAATCGGGCTGAGGCAAAGCTATGGTCGGATCACCGATCCAACAAAACGATTGCAAAGGAGATGCAACATCATGTCCAACAGCAACAGCAATCAGCCCGTGGTTTCCAGCGCTCGCGAGGCCCTGAACAAGTTCAAGATGGAGGCCGCCGCCGAGGTGGGCGTCAACCTGAAGCAGGGCTACAACGGCGATCTGACCAGCCGTGAGGCCGGCTCCGTGGGCGGCCAGATGGTCAAGAAGATGATCCAGGCCTACGAGAACGGTATGTCCGGCAAGTAAAACGCCATCAACAGAGATCCGCTCTGAACAACGTGGAAGAGCCGCCGGTCAATCGACCGACGGCTCTTCTGCGTTTTCACAGGCTGCAGCCTGCCACAGGTCCGGGGCTTCCTCCGGGCTCAACAGGCAGGCGTTTGCCAGACATCGGTACCGGGTCCCCCGGAAGGACACCACGTCCCCCATGGCATAACCGTCCCGGTCGCCTGCCGGGCGGCTCCACAGGGGTACGCCCCTGCTGTCCAGACCTACTGGCTCATAGAGCTCCGGGGTGCGCTCCGGCACCACACCGGCGCTGGCGCGATGGTCCAGGGTCACCTGGTAGAGCTGGGGGTCTCCCACAGCATTGAACCCCCGGCGGACATAGTCCCCCGTCTGGTACACCGTGCCGGGCGTAAATTCTGGATAGACCCAGGCCACCTCCATGGCCCGGGCGGGCTCCAGCTGGGCGGCAAAGAGCTGGAGCAGATGGTAAAATTGTTGGCCCTGTCCATCCATATCCCACATATGGCTACCCTCCCTTTTACCTATGGTGAAACAGGGGCATTTGTTGTACGTTTGCATACACCCAACACAAAAAAACAAGGAGACCCGCCGTTGGGCGGGTCTCCTTGTTTTGAACAGAGAGGTAAGAGAGAGGAGAATGGTTTGTCATTTGTACCTGACGCTGTTATCATATCCGTTTTTCGCCAAGGGATGGTGAACAGGCTGTGAACAGATTCTAAAGGAATGATGAAGCTTTTCTTTCGCAGGCTTTTGGTATATTCCTGACCGCCGCCGCCATACTAAGGCCATCAAGGAAGAAACAGGGGAACGCGCATGGAAACATTTAAGCTGAAAACCGCCGTCTCCTTTGGAAAGGACGCCCTGGCTGCCCTGGAGGAGCTGGCCGGGCAGCGGGTGATGGTGGTCACCGACGATTTTCTGGCCAAATCCGGCCTGCTGGACAAAGTGAAAGCCCGGCTGCCCGGCTGCACCGTGGAGACCTTTACCGGCGTGGTGCCCGACCCGCCTCTGGAGGTGGTAGCCCGGGGAGCCAGGGCTCTGGCCGACTTCAAGCCCCAGGCGGTGGTGGCCTTTGGGGGCGGCTCCGCCCTGGACTGCGCCAAGGCTATGGTGGAGTACGGCAAAAAGCTGGGGGCTACCGGGGAGATTTCCTTTTGGGCGGTGCCCACCACCGCCGGGACCGGCTCGGAGGTCACCTCCTTCGCCGTGCTCACAGACAGCCAGAAGGGAGTGAAGTACCCCCTGGTGGACGACGCCCTGCTGCCCCACCGGGCGGTGCTGGACCCCGTCTTTCTGGCTGGGGTGCCCGCCAAGGTGACGGCGGACACCGGCATGGACGTGCTCACCCACGCCGCCGAGGCCTATGTGGCCGCCGGGGCCAATGTGTATACTGACGCCCTGGCGGAAAAGGCCTTTGCTTTGGCCTGGAAGAGCCTGCCCGCCGCCTTTAACGGGGACCAGGAGGCCAAAGGGCATATGCTGCTGGCTTCCAACCTGGCGGGAATGGCCTTTAATGCCGCCGGACTGGGCCTGAGTCACAGCATGGCCCACGCTCTGGGGGGGCGGTTCCACATCCCCCACGGGCGGCTCAACGCCATGCTGCTGCCCCATGTGATCCGCTTCAACGCCGCCCGGCGGGAGACGGCGGAGCGGTACGCCGCCCTGGCAAAGGCCTGCGGCCTGACGCCCACGGCCAGAGGCTTGGCCTTTGCCATCGAGCGGCTGCGGGGGCGGCTGGAGCAGCCGGGCCGCCTGTCGGAGTGCGGAGTGGACGCAAAGACGGTACGGGACCAGGGAGACGCGATCGCCGCTGCCGCCCTGGCGGACCTGTGCGCCCCCTCCAATCCCCGGCCTGTCACCCCCCAGGACATCAAGGCCATTCTGCGGGAGCTGGCGTAATGGGGGAGCAGTTACTATCCGTTGGAATTGATATTGGAACCAGCACCACCCAACTGATTTTGTCCCGGCTGACCCTGGAGAACCGGGCCACCCCCTTCACGGTGCCCCGGGTGTCCATTGCCGGGCGGGAGGTGCTTTACCGCTCCGCCATCCACTTTACCCCGCTTTTGTCCGATACCGTCATCGACGCCGCCGGGGTGCGGGCCATTGTGGAAGAGGAGTACCGCAAGTCGGGCTTTGATAAGTCCCAGGTGGACACCGGGGCGGTCATCATCACCGGGGAGACCGCCCGAAAGGAGAACGCCCAGGAGGTGCTTTCCGCCCTGTCGGAGTTCGCCGGGGATTTCGTGGTGGCCACCGCCGGACCCGACCTGGAGTCCATCCTGGCGGCCCGTGGGGCGGGGGCGGATGAATACGCAAAGGAACATCACACCACGGTATTACACTTTGATATCGGCGGCGGCACCGCCAACCTGGCTTTGTACCAAAATGGAGAGCTGGTGCGCACCGGCTGCCTGGACGTGGGCGGGCGGCTCATTAGGCTGGACAGAGACGGGCGGGTCACCTATGTGTCGCCGGTCTTTGCACGGGCGGGGTGTCCCGCCCCGGCGGTGGGTGATCGGGTGACGCCGGAGAGCTTACAGCCCACCCTTCAAATCATGGCGGAGGCGTTAGAGCAGGCAGCGGGCCTGCGGCCCGGCCGGGACAGGCTGGACGCCTTTCTCACCCAAGGCACCCGCTGGACGGTGGAGGAGGTGCCGGTGGTGTCCTTCTCCGGCGGGGTGGCCGATTGCATCTACGACCCGCCGCCGGACTGGCTGGCCTTCGGAGATATAGGTGTGCTGCTGGGCAGAGCCATTGTCGCCTCGTCGGCCTTTCAGAAGGCGGGCCGGTTCCGGGGTGCGGAGACTATAAGGGCCACGGTGGTGGGGGCGGGGAGCCACGCCACCGATTTGTCCGGCTCTACCATCTTCTACCGGGACATCACCTTTCCCTTGAAAAATATTCCCATCCTCAAGCTGGCGAACCGGGAGGAGGGGGGAGGGCCGGAGGAACTGGCCCGAAGGATCAAAGACAAGCTGAGCTGGTACCAGGACCAGGGAGGGCTGGTGCAGCTGGCCCTGGCCCTGCGGGGGGAGAGCAATCCCTCTTACAGCCGCATCCAGGAGCTGGCCCAGGGAGTAGCGGAGGGCCTGGCCCCCCTGGTGGAAGCGGGCTTTGTCCCCATCGTGACGGTGGAGGCCGACCAGGCCAAGGTGCTGGGTCAGGCCATGGCTGCCCTGCTGTCCGGCCCCCTGCTCTGTCTGGACGGAGTGGAGATGGACAACGGGGACTATATCGACATCGGCGCCCCGGTGGCCGGGGGTGCGGTATTACCCATCGTTATCAAGACGCTTGTATTTCACAAATAGATATCGGACGCACCATGCGCATCCCTGTGCAAAACGAAAAACACTTCTTGTATGGGGATAAGCCCTCGGCGGAGTTTTGTCGCCCGCAGGCGGCAAAATAAAGTCAAAATCCGTTTTTTCTGGGGACATGAGCCTCAGAAAAAACACTTCTCAGACCGCAAGTGTGGGATCTGGCCGCCTGAGGCGGACAGATCATGCGCGCGGCGGGCTGCATCTCCTCTCAAAAATGCTTGCATTTTTGAGAAGTGCGACGTAAAGGAGCGATCACATGATACTCAAGACCAAGCTGCTGGGGCACGTCTATGAATTCAAATCGATCAAGGACGCCCTGGCCAAAGCCAATGAAGAGAAGTCGGGAGACCGGCTGGCGGGCATTGCCGCCGAAAACGCCGAGGAGCGGGTGGCGGCCAAGGTGGTGGTGGCCAACCTGACTCTGGCCGATCTGCGCAACCACCCTGCCGTCCCCTATGAGGAGGACGAGGTCACCCGGATCATTCAGGACGACGTAAACGAAAAGATCTACGACCAGATCAAGAACTGGACGGTGGCCGAGCTGCGGGAGTGGTTATTGGCGGAAAACCACGACGGCGACGCCATCCGGTGGGTGAGCCGTGGCCTGACGGCCGAGATGATCGCCGCCGTGGCCAAGCTGATGAGCAACATGGATCTCATTTACGCCGCCAAGAAGATCAAGGTCACCGCCCACTGCAACACCACCATCGGCCTGCCGGGCACCCTGTCCTGCCGTCTCCAGCCCAACCATCCCACCGACGACCCCGACGGCATCCTGGCCTCTCTGCTGGAGGGCCTGACCTACGGGGCGGGTGACGCGGTGCTGGGCCTCAACCCGGTGGACGATTCGGTGGAAAGTGTGCGCCGGGTGCTGGATCGGTTCCACGAGGTGCGCAACCGCTGGAACATTCCCACCCAGATCTGCGTGCTGGCCCACGTCACCACCCAGATGGAGGCGGTGCGCAAGGGGGCTCCCTGCGACCTGATCTTCCAGTCCATCGCCGGGTCCCAGAAGGGCAACGAGGCCTTCGGCCTGGACGGCAAGCTCATTGAGGAGGCCCGGCAGCTGGCCCTGAAGGAGGGCACCGCCGTGGGGCCCAACGTGATGTACTTCGAGACCGGCCAGGGCTCCGAGTTGTCCTCCGAGGCCCATCACGGGGCGGATCAGGTGGTGATGGAGGCCCGGTGCTATGGCTTTGCCAAGCGGTTCCAGCCCTATCTGGTGAACACGGTGGTGGGCTTCATCGGGCCGGAATATCTGTATAATTCCAAGCAGGTAATACGGGCTGGATTGGAGGACCACTTCATGGGCAAGCTGACCGGCATCCCTATGGGGTGCGACGCCTGCTACACCAACCACATGAAGGCCGACCAGAACGACATCGAGGATCTGGCGGTGCTGCTCACCGCCGCCGGGTGCAACTACTTTATGGGCATCCCCCACGGGGACGACGTGATGCTCAACTACCAGACCACCGGCTTCCACGAAACTGCCGCCCTGCGGGAGATGTTTGGCCTCACCGCCATCCCGCCCTTCCAGCGGTGGCTGGAGGACATGGGCTTTGTGGAAAACGGCAAGCTGACCCCCCTGGCGGGTGACGCGTCGGTGCTGCTGGGGTAAGGAGGTTTTGAATTTGGATGAAAAAGAACTGCGCTCCATGGTGGAGCGGATGGTGCTGGAGCTGGCGGGGAAGCCTGCCGCTGTGACCACGACCCGGCCCGCCTCCCGGCAGGAGGACGTGAGCGGGGGCTGCCTGGAGGATATCACCCAGATCGACCTGCGGCGGCAGTACCTGGTGGACAACCCCCGCAGCGGCCAGGCCTTTCAGGATTTGAAGTTAAAAACCCCGGCCCGGCTGGGGCTGGGACGGGCGGGGGCCCGATACAGGACCATCTCCATGCTGCGGATGCGGGCCGACCACGCCGCCGCTCAGGACTCGGTGTTCTCCCATGTACCCGACGAATTTGCGGTGAACAACGGCTTTGTGCCCGTCCAGACCCTGTGCCAGACCAAGGACGAGTATTTGACCCGGCCCGACCGGGGCCGCCGGTTCGACGAGGAAAACCAGGCCATCATCAAAAAGACCTTCGGGCAGAACCCGAAAATTGCCCTGGTGGTGGGGGACGGCCTCAGCTCCGCCGCCATCGAGGCCAACGCCGTGGACTGTCTCCAGGCAGTGCGGGCGGGACTGAAGGCCTACGGCCTGGAGGGCGGCCCGGTGCTCTATGTGAAGTACTGCCGGGTGGGCGCCTCTGACCACATCGGCGATCTGACGGGCGCGGAAGTGGTCTGTATGCTGGTGGGGGAGCGGCCCGGCCTGGTGACCGCCGAATCCATGTCGGCCTACCTGACCTACAAGCCCCACATCGGCATCCCCGAGTCTAAGCGGACGGTGATCTCCAACATCCACAAGGGGGGCACCACCGCCGTGGAGGCGGGGGCGCACATTGCGGAACTCATCAAGACCATGCTGGAAAGGAAGGCGAGTGGAATTGACCTGCGTTGAGGATACCAGCGGCAACGGGGCCCCGCACGGCGGGGCGCGCGTCAGCGCGTACAAGCGTTTTGCCGCCAGGCAAAACCTTGATGCCGAGCGAATTCACTTCGCCCGAGCAGATGAAAATACACTTGGGGTCCCCGCGGGGCCTGCCCCGTGGGGAAAGTTTGAAGGGGTGACGGTATGACAGGCGATCTGATCCCGGCCAAGGTACTCTCTACCCGCACCATTGCCAACGTCAGCGAGACTTTGGCCAAAAAGCTGGGCCTGCCCAAACAGTACCGCTCTATCGGCCTCATCACCGCCGACAGCGACGACATGACCTACTGCGCCCTGGACGAGGCCACCAAGGCGGCGGCGGTGGAGGTGGTGTACGGCAAGTCCCTATATGCCGGTGCGGCCAATGCCTCCACCGCCCTGGCCGGCGAGGTCATCGGCATCCTGGCCGGGCCCAACCCGGCGGAGGTTCAGTCCGGCCTGCGGGCCTGCGTGGACTTCATGAACAGCGGGGCGGGGTTCCGCTCCGCCAATCAGGATGACTCCGTCATCTACTTTGCCCACACCGTCTCCCGCACCGGCACCTACCTGTCCAAGGTGGCCGGGGTGCGGGAGGGGGAGGCCCTGGCCTACCTCATCGCCCCGCCTCTGGAGGCTATGGTGGGACTGGACGAGGCCATGAAGGCCTCCGATGTGGAGCTGGTGGCCCTCTTTGAGCCCCCCAGCGAGACCAACTTCGGCGGCGGCCTGCTCACCGGCACCCAGTCCGCCTGCGACGCGGCGGCAGCCGCCTTTGCCGAGGCGGTAAAGGCGGTGGCGGACCATCCCAAGGAGGTGTGATCCTATGGAATTTGATAAAGATCTGAGATCGGTTCAGGAGGTCCGGGACCTGCTGGCCCAGGCCAAGCAGGCCCAAAAGGCCCTGGCCGTCATGAGCCAGCAGCAGCTGGACGCCATTACGGCGGCCATCTCCCGGGCCGGGGCCCAGCACGCCAGACGACTGGCCGACATGGCGGTGGAGGAGACCGGCTTCGGCCGAAAAGAGGACAAGGAGATCAAGAACCGCTTTGCAGCGGAGACCTTGTACGAGGCCATCCGGGACCAAAAGACTCACGGCATTCTGGCCGAGGACAGGGAGCACCGGACGGTGGACATCGGTGTGCCGGTAGGTGTGGTGGCCGGCCTGGTGCCCTCCACCAACCCCACCTCCACGGTGATCTACAAGGCCATGATCTGCATGAAGGCGGGCAACCCCATCGTGTTTTCCCCCCATCCGGGCGCGGCCAACTGCATCCAGGAGACGGTAAATGTGATCCGCCGGGCGGCGGAGGAGGCGGGGGCTCCGGCGGGGGCCATCTCCTGCATTACCACCCCCACCATCGAGGCCACCAATGCCCTCATGCGCCACGACACCACCCGGCTGATCCTGGCCACCGGCGGTGCGGCCATGGTGAAGGCGGCCTACTCCTCCGGCACCCCCGCCATCGGCGTGGGCGCCGGCAACGGCCCGGCCTATATCCACCACACCGCCAATGTGGAGCGGGCGGTAAAGCGCATCCTGGACTCCAAGACCTTTGACAATGGCACCATCTGCGCCAGCGAGCAGAGCGTTATCATGACCCGGCGAATGGAACCGGCGGTAAAGGCCGCCCTCCGTGCCCAGGGGGCCTATCTGCTGGACGAGGAGGAGACCAAGCAGCTCTCCCGCTTTATTCTCCGGCCCAACGGCACCATGAACCCGGCCATCGTGGGCAAGAGCGTGGCCACCGTGGCCCAGCTGGCGGGCCTGAACCGGGTGCCCCCCTCCGCCCGGGTGCTGGTGGCCCGGGAGACCGGAGTGGGTAAGGGCCACCCCTACTCCAGCGAGAAGCTGGGCCTCATTCTGGGCTGCTTTGTGGAACCCGACGAGGAGGCGGTGCTCAACCGCTGCATCGAGATCCTGGAGTGGGAGGGGGCGGGCCACACCTTCTCCATCCACACCGAGGACGAACAGGTAGCCAAGCGCTTTGCCGCCGCTGTCCCCGCCAGCCGTGTGCTGGTGAACACCCCCTCCGCCCTGGGCGGTATCGGGGCCACCACCTGCCTGTTCCCCGCCCTCACCCTGGGCTGCGGCGCGGTGGGCGGGTCGTCCAGCTCCAACAACATCGGCCCTCTGGACCTCATTAATATCAAGCGGGTGGCCTGGGGCGTGAAGGAGCTGGAGGAGCTGCGGGGGAGCAGCTCGGCCCTTTCCTCCTGCACCGTGGACGAGACGCTGCTCAACCGCCTGGTGGAGCAGATCATGGGGAGGCTGAGATAAGATGAGCGAAGTCAACGCCGACG
This sequence comes from Flavonifractor sp. An52, assembly GCF_002159385.1. Classification (NCBI taxonomy): domain Bacteria; kingdom Bacillati; phylum Bacillota; class Clostridia; order Eubacteriales; family Oscillospiraceae; genus Flavonifractor; species Flavonifractor sp. An52. The sequence continues at coordinate 40,270 of NZ_NFIB01000018.1, read as the reverse complement.
GCGTGCTGCTGGACCCCCATGAGGCCATCTTGCAGGAGGCCCAGAACCTGACCAACTCCCTGCTGGCCGAGCGGCCCCAGGGGCTGGAGGAGGACATGGAGCACGATGTCCAGGCCGCCAACGGGGAGGAGGCCGGCCAGGCGGGGGGAGCCCCCCATATGCCGGTGGCCGAGACGCCCCGGCAGGCCCCCAAAAAGAAGGCCCAGTCGGGCCGGGGCAGAAGAAGCAAACCGGCTCCAGCCCAACCGGCGGAGCCTATGAAACAGACAACTGACAGGAGGAAACAGAACATGGCAAATACAAACGCGCTGGGTATGGTGGAGACCAAGGGACTGGTGGGGGCCATTGAGGCCGCCGACGCCATGGTGAAGGCCGCCAATGTGCAGCTGGTGGGCAAGGAGCAGGTGGGCGGCGGTCTGGTGACCGTCATGGTCCGGGGCGACGTGGGAGCCGTCAACGCCGCCACCGATGCAGGCGCCGCCGCCGCCGAGAAGGTGGGCGAGCTGATCTCCGTCCACGTCATTCCCCGCCCCCACGCCGAGGTGGACCACATCCTGCCCCACGGCGGCGAGGGCATGAGCGAATAAATGGAGCTGCTCACCCGTGAGGACGTGCGGCGTATGTCGGACAACGGCACCCGGGGGCCGGTGGTGGTCAACAAGGACCAGAAGCTGACCCCCGGCGCCCGGGACTGGCTGGCCGCCCACAAGATCCAGGCGGTCTTTCCCCAGGGGCGGGAGGACCCGGCTGCGCCCGCCTCTGCCAAGTACCGCACGCTCTTTGGCGCAACCCTCAACGAAAAGCCGGAGCACATGACCCATCTGAAGGGCAACATCCTGGTGCGGAAGGACCACCCCCGCATCGCCTTCCGGGGCATGATCGACGCCCTGGAGGGGGAACTCATGCTGGCCCAGCAGGCCAGCCGTGATTACCCGGCTCTGGTGAAGGAGCTGGAGGAGGCCCTGGCCCTGGTGCGGAGGCTTATCCGGTGCGACGTGCTGGACGAGCCGGTGGGGGAGCTGCATCTGTGCGGCTACGATGCCGGGCAGCTGCGGGAGTACTCCCACTACCCGGACAAGTATCTGGGCCAGCCCCACTTCCTGCCCTCCTATACCGACGGGCCCGCCCTGCTGGCGGTAAACAAGGTGCGCACCCTGGTGCGGCAGGCCGAGCTTTCGGCCTACGCCGCCTTCAAGGATGTAGAGGGCAATGTGACCCGGGGGGACATCATCCTGGCCCTGAACCGGCTGTCCTCCCTCATGTGGATCATCATGATCAAGCTAAAGGCGGGACAATATGAACACGCTTAATACCATCAATATCGAAGCTCTGGCGGAGCAGATTGTCCGCCGTTTGACGGTGGAGGTGGAGGCCAGCGGCCGCCACGTCCACCTGTCCCGGGCCGATCTGGATACCCTCTTCGGCCCCGGCTTTCAGCTCACCCGGGTGAAGGACCTGTCCCAGCCGGGGCAGTTCGTGTGCGCCCAGCGGGTTACCCTGGAGGGACCCAAAGGGTCAATTCCCAACGTGGTGGTGCTGGGCCCTGAGCGGAAGGAGAGCCAGGTGGAGATCTCCCTTACCGACGGCGTGGTGCTGGGCATCACACCCCCGGTGCGGCTGTCGGGGGACATCGGGGGCACACCCGGCATCACCCTGCGCAACGGGGACCGGGTGCTGCGGCTGGACCGGGGACTGATTGCCGCCAAGCGGCACATCCACATGACTCCGGAGGACGCCGCCCGCTTCGGGGTGGAGAATGGCCGGGAGGTGCGGCTCAAGTGCCTCACCCAGCGGCCTCTGACCCTGGAAGGGGTGGAGGTGCGGGTGTCCCCCCAGTTCGCCACCTTCGCCCACATTGACTACGACGAGGCCAACGCCTGCGGGTTCAAAAAAGGGGACCGGGGACTGATTTTGCCGTGAGGCTGGAGTGGCGGGGGCGCACCCTGGTGATTACCTGGCTGCCTGTGGGGGCCATGGGGCGGCTGGCCGCCCTGGCCCCGGCCAGTCCGGGGGAGACCGAGGTGCTGGCCGCCCTGCTGGCGGGGGCCAGGGTGTGCCTGGAGCGGAAGGCGCTGGAGTACCGGCTCTACCGCCGCACCGCCCCGCCGTCAATCTATCGCCGCTGCCTGTCCCTGGAGCGGCAGCTGAGGGAGATGGGAATCTGTGTTGCTGGGACAGGTGGCCGGTAAGGTATGGGCCACAAAAAAGGCCCCCAACCTGACCGGTCAGGCCTTCCTGACGGTGGAGGTGGGGGACAGGCTGCTGGTGTGCGCCGACTGCGTGGGGGCGGGTGAGGGCGAGCGGGTCCTCATCGCCACCGGCGGGGCGGCCCGCATCGCTGCCGGGGCAAATGTGCCGGTGGACGCCGCCATCATCGGGATCATTGATCCATAAGGGGGCGGCCCACCTGCCGCCCCGTTTCACAAAAGGGAGGGACAGTTTATGTCCATCAACGAGATCATCGTCTATCTGATGGTGCTCTTTATGGCCCTGGGGGCCATCGACCGCATATTGGGCAACCGCTTCGGGCTGGGCGAAAAGTTTGAGGAGGGCATTATGGCCATGGGTTCTCTGGCCCTGGCCATGATCGGTATCATCTGCCTGGCCCCTGTGCTGGCCAACCTGCTGCGGCCGGTGGTGGTGCCTTTCTATCAGGCCCTGGGGGCCGACCCGGCTATGTTCGCCGGTACCATCCTGGCCAACGATATGGGGGGCGCCCCCCTGGCTCAGGAGCTGGCCCTGACGGAGGAGGCGGGCCAGTTCGGCGGCCTCATCGTAGGGGCAATGCTGGGCCCCACCATCGTCTTTACTATTCCGGTGGGCCTGGGCATCATCAAGGCGGAAGACCGGCCCGCTCTGGCCACCGGCGTGTTGGCCGGCGTCATCACTATCCCCATCGGCAGCTTTGTGGGCGGCCTGGTGGCGGGATTCCCGGTGATGATGGTGCTGCGTAACCTGCTGCCCATCGTGCTCTTTGCGGTGCTCATCGCCCTGGGGCTGGCCTTTGTGCCTAACGGCATGGTGAAGGGCTTCCAGGTCTTTGGCCGCATCATTGTCATCATCATCACCATCGGTCTGGCCGCCGCCATCATTGAGGCCCTGACGCCCCTGACTATTATCCCTGGCCTCAACTCCATTGAGGAGGGCATTGGCATCGTAGGCGACATCGCCATTGTGCTGGCGGGCGCCTTCCCCCTGGTGTACGTCATCACCAAGGTGTTCAAAAAGCCCCTGATGAAGCTGGGCAGCCTGCTGGGCATGAACGACGTGGCGGCCGCGGGTATGGTGGCCACCCTGGCCAACAATATCCCCATGTTTCAGATGATGGGCGACATGGACCGCCGGGGCAAGATCATCAACGTGGCTTTCGCCGTGTCAGCGGCCTTTGTGTTCGGTGACCACCTGGGCTTTACCGCCGGCTTTGATTCCACCATGATCTTCCCCATGATCGTGGGCAAGCTGGTGGGCGGCGTCACCGCCGTGGCGGTGGCCATGTTCCTCACCCGAAAGGAGACCAGTCATGGACAAGCGTAAGCTGGAAGAGATCATCCGCCAGGTGTTGCTGGAGCACCTGGGGGGCGGGGTGCAGGCGGTGAAGGTGCCTGCCCTCACCGTCACCGAGGATCACCGGATGAACACCGGTAACCCCGGTGACAAGGTGTATACCCGGGACCTGTTCACCCTGGAGCAGTCTCCCAGGCTGGGGGTGGGCATCATGGAGATGACCGACACCACCTTCCCCTGGACCCTGAACTACGACGAGATGGACTATGTGGTGGAGGGGCGGCTGGACATCCTGTGCAATGGGCAGAAGGTGTCCGCCGGGCCGGGGGAGCTGATCCACATTCCCAAGGGAAGCGAAATTCAGTTTTCCGTCACCGGCCATACCCGGTTCCTCTACTTCGTCTACCCCGCCGACTGGCAAAATCAGCAGTAAAAAAGGTCCAGCCCATACAATGGGCTGGACCTTCTGTTTAGAATTGCGCTTTGGAAATAAACGATATCACAATAATGGCCACAGCCAGGACACGGGTGACATGGACAGCACGCTCCTTGCCGTAGCGGCGCTGGAAGGAGTGGGGCGGGACGGGGAAGATCAGCAGGAATACGCCCAGGGCAGCCCCGGTGATGCTGACCAGCAGGCTATTCTGCACCGTCTGCATATTGATCATGAGCAGCAAAAAGAAGAGGGCGAACCAGATAAAGAACACCTTGGTGAATGTCACATCTTTCAAAAACTTGTTCATGTATGCTGCACTCCTTTTCCCTATCATACTCCATAGTGGACAGAATCGTCAACCACTGTCTGTATCGGGTGGGCATAGCGGGGGACAAACCCGCATATAGATGCCACAGCTACCCAAAACAGGCAGGAGTGTGGATGGATATGCAGACAGGATGGAATGAGAATCGGGCAATGCTCCGGGGGACCGTCACGGCGGACCCGGTGTGGTCCCATGAGACCCACGGGGTCGTGTACGAGACCTTTCCCCTTACGGTGCTCCGGCTGTCCGGCTCGGAGGACACCATCAACGTCATCGCCCCCAGGGAACTGCTGGAGGAGTATCCGGTAAAGGCGGGGACGCCGGTGGAGGTGGAGGGGGAGGTGCGCTCCTTTAACAACAAAAGCGGAACCGGCAGCAAGCTGGTCATCACCCTGCACGCCAAGAGCATCAAGCCGGGGGAGGGCCCCAACGAAAACCGGCTTACCCTGGCGGGGGTGCTGTGCAAGCCGCCGGTGTTCCGGCGCACCCCTCTGGGCCGGGAGATCTGCGATCTCATGCTGGCGGTAAATCGGAAGTATGGCCGGGCGGACTATCTGCCCTGCATCTCCTGGGGGGCGCTGGCCCGCTGCTGCGGCGAGTTGGAAGTGGGGGACGGGGTGCGGCTGGAGGGCCGCCTCCAGAGCCGGGCCTACACCAAGCTGGAGAATGGCGAAAGCTGTCAGCGCACCGCCTTTGAGGTGTCGGTCATGCGGTTGGAGGGGGTGGAGACATAAAAGGGAAAGAGACTTGCATACCGGTACGGCCTATCGTATACTTTCCTTAGAGACCCATTTTATAAGGAGGCGATGGTATGCAGTATGAGATCAAGGGCGAGCCCATGCCGGTAGTGATCTGTCAGGTGGCCGCCGGTGAGTCCATGATCACCGAGCGGGGTTCCATGGTGTGGATGTCCCCCAATATGGAGATGTCTACCGGCGCAGGTGGCATTGGCAAGGCCTTTGGGCGGATGTTTTCCGGCGACTCCATCTTCCAGAATACATACACGGCGGTGGGCGGTCCGGGTATGATCGCATTTGGTTCCAGCCTGCCGGGCACCATTCGGGCCATTCCCATCGATCCTGCCCACCCGGTCATCGTGCAGAAGCGGGGCTTTCTGGCCTCGGAGCAGGGGGTGGAGTTGTCCATCCACTTCCAGAAAAAGATGAAAACCGGCTTTTTCGGCGGCGAGGGCTTTATCATGCAGAAGCTGTCCGGCTATGGCATGGCCTTTGTGGAACTGGACGGCTCGGTGGTGGAATATGAGCTGAAGCCGGGCCAGAGCATTGTGGTGGATACCGGCAACCTGGCCATGATGGACGCCACCTGCTCCATCGATGTGCAGATGATCAAGGGCGTGAAAAACGTCCTCTTTGGCGGGGAGGGCCTGTTCAATACGGTGATCACCGGCCCCGGCAAGGTGACCCTTCAGACCATGCCGGTCACCGGCCTGGCCGACGCCCTGCTCCCCTTCCTGCCCAAGGGCAGCAACTAAATAGAAAAGGGACGCTGCCTTTGGCAGCGTCTCTTTTTAGTGGTATAAGGACAGTTCCACAGGCAAGAAAAATGCCGCCCGAAAGGGCGGCATTTTTTGATTGCTCTGCAATAAAATCAGCGCTTGCTGAACTTCAAGGGCCTGGTGCTGGCTCTGCCAAACATCTGTAATTTCTTCGCTTTCCACTGGATTTTTGGATTAGATCGGCGGTTTTCTTCTGTAATGATTTCGATTTTCGTTCCACGGTACGGCGCACAAAATCAGATTTTGCGTCTTATGTGTGCCTTGCGTATCGCTGCCCAGGGCGACGCAGGGCACAATAATCCTGCATTGCTTCATTTTTCCGAAATGACTGCTCCCATGGCCGTCCACCATGCTTCTCCCACGCTGGCGTCAAACAGAATCACCAAGATGCAGGGTAGATTTAGCAGAACGAGCTTTTGCTGTGCAGGAGGTTCTGCACATATTACTTACAGAAATAGTGTTAAACAAGTAGTTGTGATAGAGGGAATAACAGCTCAGAAAGCGGTATTCCTATGAGCAATGTACAACAACGCCATGGGGGGCAGTAATCGGACTAACATCTGCTGGAGCCATATTTGCTGGTGTTACGAGTTTTCTTTTGGGGGTGTTACATTTTCCGCGTTCAGAGCCACACCGGGATTGTGTTCATTTCGCTCAAACTCCATGCGGTAGACCTTAAGCCTGTAGTCATCCTCTAAATCGGAAATCAGATGTCCATTCCACCCCATGGTGTGCGATCCGAAGCCATTGGGAGACCTGCGCCAATCGGAAGAGATCTGTTCACCCCCAATGGCATACATATCGTGACTGCCCGGCTTGAAATAAATAAAGTCATGTTTTGTATCAAAATAGCAAATGTCATAAGATTGCTTCGGAGCCATTGGATAAATGCGGTAATTCGCTAAAATAGGGCTGTCTTTTTTCAGCTTGCGTGGAACAAGGGGGAGCATATCGCCCCATTTTGTGCTTGTGGCCTCCCAGTTGCGGCGTTTCATTTCCATTTTGCGGGGGAATGTCCACATGACCTGCTTCTCAAAATCATAAATGCAAGGTTTGCCATAGTCATAACGTTGGAGGGCCTCATCTGCCAGCCATAAGAGTTCAAATTGTCCGGTCAGCAGATCGAATCGGAATTCAGCGTCATAGTTATCCGGTTTACCGTCCTCGTCTTTGCCCAAGACAAATCCGGACAGGTAGAGGAAGTTTTTATCGATCAATATACTATAATTTCCTATACTTCCGATTTTCTTTCCTTCCACCTCTGGATACTCTATCTCCCAGTCCCATCTCTCTCCGCTTTCCAGATCCGCACAGCGGATGATAAAATCCCGCTCGATCACACCAAACGGATCATCATCCACATAGCAGCGGCCTATTCCCACTGCCCAGCGTGCATTCATGGCATAATCGTACATGGAGGCGTCGGAAATATCAAACAGCGGTTGTTTGGATATGGTCTGCAGCCGGTCGTCCAGCGTATGCAGGACTGTCTGCTTGGCATCACGGTCTTTTGTCAGCACCAAAATACCATCTTTGGTTTGTGTAAGCGCGCAAGCGCGCAGATCCTTCCGGTAGATCCCGTTCATCTCTTTACCCACACGATAATATTGGCTGCCGCATTCAAATACAATCGCGCGGTCGCTGACACTGATTAGATGGGAACCATAAGGGTGCAGCCCGCGTACATCGGGATAAACGATGGTTTTGGAGGCCTCCTTTTTTGCGTTTCCGGAACCTGTATTCTTGTGCACGCCGCCCCGGGCGAGGGGGGCGGGATGAGCCGGCGGCGTTTCCTGCACAGAGGCACCGCAGGCATAGCAGAATTGATCCTCCCCATTCAGTTCTGCCCCACACTGATGACAGAACAGGGTCTTCTGTACGGGCGTACCGCATCTGCTGCAAAACTTTGCATCTTCGCGCAAATTTGCGCCACATTTATGACAAGTATCCATGTTTCTTCCTCCTGAATTTTTACTGTGAATCTTGATATTCATTTGTATCCTACAGTTTGACATGAGGGCAACCGGTAAACGCATTTTCACCGATATGGATCACGCTATCCGGTATTGTAATATGGGTAAGGTTGTCGCAATTTGTAAACGCTTCTCTTCCAATGCTGGTAACACCATATGGTATCTTGATATCCTTTAGATTCGTACAATCGGCAAATGCTTCGGCTCCTATGCCGACAAGTCCTTCCGGTAAGGTGACCCCAATCAGATTCTCACAGCAGGCAAAAACACCTTCCTCTATATGGGTCAGTTCCTGCGGCAGAGCAATGCTGGTAAGGCTGCTGCAGTTACAGAAGGCCAAAGCAGCAATGCTGCTTACATTGCTTGGCAACACAAGTTCCAACAGATTTTCCACCAGCAAAATGCTTTTGACCCAATCTCCGCAATACCGTCCGGCAGTTCTATACGTGTAAGATTTTCACAGCAGAAGAAAGTCTCTTCTTGAATATCGGTAACACCGTCGGGGATGACAATCATTGTCAGGTTGCTGCAATTAGCAAACGTTCCTGGGCCAATATGAGATATGCTGCCCGGAAGCACAATCTCAGCAAGGCTGCTGCAGTTGGCAAACGCATCGGCTCCGATGCTGGTGACACCATCCGGCAGTAAATTTGGACGAGTTTGCCGCAGTCCGAAAAGGTCATATCTTCAATGTGCGTGATATGGGAAGGAAGGACAACACACCGCAAATTGCAGCAGCTGTCAAAAGCAGCCGTTCCGATACTGGTGACACTGTCAGGAATAGAAATGCTTTCAAGCATTGTACAATTAACAAAAGCGCTTTCCTCGATTCTCGTCACATAGTCGGGGATGGTAACACTGACAAGCTGATGGCACTGAAAGAACGCATCCTCCCCGATGGCACTTACACCATCGGGGATTACAACATGGTGGTCCGTTCCCATGTGGGGATCAATTTTCCGCCCAGGGGTATGGAGCACAGCCATGCCTGGGACACCTTGCCCAGGCCCAGCCGCTCCAGCACCAGCACATAAGATTGAATTTGAGGTGTATATTCCGCACACAGGCGCTGGCTATATGCTGCTTCCGCTTCCTCCTGCCGCAGACGGTCGGTCTTGTAATCCACCACGATCCAGCCCTGGGGCGTTTGAATGGCCAGGTCGATGATGCCCTGGACGTCCAATGCCGCCTGCTGCACTCCCTGGCTGCCGTCACCCTTCCCCTTGCGGTACATCATCAGATGGCCGTAGAGGGGATCCTCCGGGTCATCCACCCGCAGGAAAAAGGGCAGTTCTGTCCACGCCCTGCCCTGTTCCAGACAGCTGCGCAGCATGCCGTCCGGATCAGCGAGAAATCCGCTGGCCGCCGCCGCCGCTGCACTCAGATACGCCACCTGCTCCTGATACGATGCCGGCACCTGCTGCCGGAACAGCTGCGCCCTCTGCAGGGCGGTCAGGGGGACGTTGGGGGAGAGGGTCTCTTCCACCGCCTGTCGGGCGAAGCGGGCGCGTGCATGCTCGTCCCATGCCTGGCAGCGTACCATCAGTTCCAGAGTGCGGTGCATCATGGTACCCCAATCAGCGCCGCAGGGGGAACCGTCTGCGCCACCGGCCGCCGCGTCGTCAGACACCCCCGCCTCATCCCGATTGGACTCTACCAGCGCCGTTTCTTCCTCCATCATACGTGCGGGGGGCGCGGGATGGTTCAGTCCGCTGGGCGTGATGGCCTGCCATGCAGGCGGCTGCAGCTGTGTTACCTGCTGCTTCTGGGCCTGATCCCATGCCGCATCCGCCAGCCGAACCGGGCTGTCCTCAACTGCCGCCGACGGGCTCAGACTCTCCAGCAGGGGCGCGGCATCGCAGTCCGCAACCTGGTCGTTCACTGTGACCAGCGGCAGCTTCAGATCAGCCCAGTAATCTTTTTCCTGTCCATCGCCGCCCTCATTCTTTTTCCCGGGGGGCACATGACCGACCAGCAGCGCCCGGGCCGGCCGGGTGGCCGCAACGTAGAGCAGCCGCAGCCGCTCCTGCTCCGCCTGCCGTTCCTGCTCCGCCAGCGCCGTCTCCCAGCTCCGGGGGCGGGCAAACAGCGTCCACCCATTGCCCTGCTCATCGTAGCACTTGCGCCGTACGGAAAAACAGAGCGTATTCCTGTACACAATGGACCCTGGTTCCTTTGCCTCCCAGGCCGTGCTGGCCAGGATCACGATATTTCCTTCCAGCCCCTTTGCCTTGTGGAGGTTCATCACGCGTACGCAGTCGCCGGTCTCCTTCAGCGTCAGCTGCCGGTCCACAGTCTTTTTTTCCGCCATTTCCACGGCCTTTTGCAGCAGCCCCTGCAAGGTCTGACAGGGGCTGCTGCGCAGCAGCTCCAGATATTGACAGACCAGGCCGTATCCCTCCACATCGGGCTGTCCGGCCGGCCAAACACCATAGCTGCCCCGGGCGAGCTCATCCAGAATAGCCATCGGAGGCAGCTTGATGGGCAGTTTCAGCGCTCGCTGCACGGTCTGCAACGCCTGCACCGTCATTTGGTGCCGGGCAGATGGGAGCGCGAACGACAGCTCTTCCAACTCCTCCGGTCTCCTCGAAAATAGCCCGGGCATGGAAAGGCCGGTCTGCTGTCCCAGGGCAAACAGTCCCGCCGGTCGAACCCCGAGGCATTGCTGCAGCACATGCATACGGGCGATATCGTTGCCCGGCTCCAGCAGCAGCCTGCACCAGATGGCCAGACGCCGGATGGGCTCCTGCATGCGAAACCTGGCCTTGCCGGTGACCTGCGCCGGAATCCCGGCCTGGCGCAGCCACCCATAGATGGAATCGGCCTCCTCACGCCGGTATGTCAGCACAAGAAAATCCTCCGGTTTCGCCTTTTTGTCCTTGACCGCCTGGCTGATGAAGGCTGCGATCTGCTGCGGACACTGCTCGGCTGAGGTGTTCCATCCATATATGCTGTCGGCATGATTCAAGGCAGGCTGCTCTGCCTCCATAGTCAGAAAATCGGCCTGCCCATCTTTTCCGTCCAGCTTGCTTCCAAACAGCTCGGTCACCTTGTGGCAGATGGCTGCCGTACTGCGGAAGTTGGTTTGCAGCTGCGCGATGGCAAAGGCCTCCGGGTGGGCTGCGCTCTCCTGCGCAAAGATGTTGCGCACTGTTTCATAGATGGACAAGTCCGCACCCCGGAACCGATAGATGGACTGCTTGGGGTCGCCCACCAGAAACAGGCTGCCCGCCTCCGGGCGGCATCGGGTCCAGTCTGCGGAAAAGGATGCTTCCGTTGCGGTCAGATAGAACAGCAGCTGCGCCTGCACCGGGTCGGTATCCTGAAACTCATCCACATAGATCACGCGGTACCGCTGATGAAAGCGCTCCCTGGCTTCCGGACAGTCCCGCAGCAGATCCCGGGCACGCAGCAGCAGATCGTCAAAGGTCAGCAGGTTGTGCTGCGCCTTGTCGGCTCTGGCCCACTGGAGGCACTGTGTCAGCAGTTCCATGAGCATGGTGTACTGGATGGGGGCGGCCGCTTCAAGAAGCGGATTTTTTGCCTTTTTCCCGCCCAGTTCCAGCACAAGCTCCAGTGCAGCGCTGACCATCTTCCATGCGGGCTGCGTCCTTGCATTGTCAAGACGCTCCTGTAGGCCGTCTATCTCCTGCTGGAGGGTCAAAAGCGATTTATCCACCCTTGCCGTGGACTTTCCGCCCCGCGCCAGTTCCACTTTTTGCTGCTTTTTTTCTTCTCTGCGCTTTTCCTTATCCCGCAGCGCCTTCCAGTCCGTCCGGTACTGTTCCCAGAGCGCCAGCAGAGCGGCGGTGTTTGCGCCATCTTTGGGCACTAGGCCAGACAGTGGATACTCTGTCCTGTCAGGCTTTCCGGTGTCCTTGAGCTGCGCGTGCTTCACACGCAGGCCGTCCTTTTGGGACAGGAGCCTGATGAGCCCGTCCACCCGGAGAAGAAAGGCCTGGGCATCGTCGGCAGTCCGGATCTCACCGATATGTAAAGCCTCCCGCAGCCAGTCGTCGCAGTAGGGCTCCAGCCCGGGGTCCCCGAAGTCCTGCTGCAGCCTGCGGCGCAGCGCTTCGCTCCGCAATACGAATACCCGTTCAGATTCCTGATAAGCCGGCGAATCCTTTTTGTCGTAGGGGATCTCCTGTTCAGGATGGCGAATGGCCACTCCAAAGGGCTTTTCCAGAATCTCGGCCTGGATGCCGCGCTGCTCCAGGGGGGCAAACAGGGCCTCGTGCGCCCGATAGGCCCGGCGGAACAGCTTCTGGTAATAGGCCGTTGTTTCATCCTCATCCAGCAGCCTGGGCTCCAGATCCAGACCGGCCTGCATTGGCATTTCCATCAGCATGGTCTGACAGAAAGAATGGATGGTGCTCAGGTGCATCTCGCCCACACCGTGATACAGCCCATCCAAGCGCCGCCGCTCGTCCGCGTCCTGACACTGGTCCCGCAGCTTGCGTAGCTGCCGGGTCACCCGGTCGCGCAGCTCATCTGTGGCTTTATTGGTGAAGGTAATGGCCACCAGGTGCTCCGGCGCACAGTGTCCCGTAGTCAGCTGGCGGACGATGCGCTGTACGATAGTATATGTCTTGCCTGCGCCCGCGCCGGCCTCCACAATCCAGTTTTTCTTAAAGCTCTCCGTGCCGCCCTCCCCGGTCAGTGCAGCACGCAGCGCCTTTTCCCTTGCGTTCATGACGATTCCCCTTCCGCGCCCTCACAAAGCAGCTTATATGGACAATACGTGCCGCATTTACTGTGGTCATTTTGTTTCCTTGGGTCCGTTGTCGGCTTCAGCGTATTGGTGCTGCTATCCCACTCATAGCAGGGATTGCACACCGGATCCCTGTCCAGCTGGCTGATCTCATGGAGCAGGGCCTCCAGACGCTTCAGGCCGTCCTCCCGCACCTGGTCCATAGACTGCATCCACTGGTTGTCCGACGTCTCCTGCAGAAAGAGATAGCCTGCCTGCTCCACCTTCGCACCTTCACCCAGCAGCGTTTCTGCCGCCAGGGTATAGAGCAGCGGCTGGAGATAGTGGTCGGGGTGCTCCCGGTACTTGCGGCTCTGTCCGGTCTTATAGTCCACAACGGCATAGCCGCCGGAGGGCAGCCGGTCAATGCGGTCGATCCGCCCCTTCAGCCGGAGCCGGTAGGTGCCGACGGGTATCACCAGCCCATCCTCACCGAAGGCACATTCGGTGGCCACTACGGTGCGGCTGTCATCAAATTGCGCGATGGCACGCCGGATATACTGCCGGGCCCGCTCGATGTCCCGCTGCATCAGCGCATCGGAGGCGGGGGGCTCGGTTTTCTTCATCTGAAGCACGCACTGCGCCAGCAGTTCCTCCGGGTCGGGAGTCTGTCCGTCCTGTCCCGGCTTGAAGTACAGCTCCAGCACATCATGCACCAGCGTACCGAAAGGGCCGGTCTCCAGCCAGCGATTCTCTCGCCGTTCCACCACATCCGGCTGGCAGATGCCAAGGACGTATTGCAGGTAAAATCGGTAGGGACATTGCAGCGCCGTCTCCAGAGAGGTGGAGGAAAAAACATACTGCTCCACCCAGGCCTTGCCATCCACAGGTTTTTCAGCCTTTGCCGCCGTCACTTCACCCCCCGCCGGCTGGGATGGGACAGACGGCGCTGCCTGCTTCTGTTGGTCTGCCGTCTGCTCCGGCAGCGGTATGGTAAAGTCAACTGCCTCTTCTGACGCCCCGCACTGCTTCAACAGCTCTTCGTAAAGGGGGGCTGCCGCCTGCTCCCGCATCTCCGCCACCACAAAAGCGGGACGCAGCAGCACCACTTCGCCCTCCCAGACTGTCAGCAGCCGCTGCAGCTGCTCCAGCGGGGATGCGCTCCGCCGTTCCGGCAGGCCCAGCTTTTTTCTCTCCTCGCAGCCCAACAGCGGCGAGGGCACCTTGTCCGGTTCCAGGCTGTACTGTCCAAGTCCCGGTATAAAGAGCACATCGCCAGATACCGCTGCACACTGCTCCAGACTGGCGCAGTACAGCATCCCGGGCGCAGGGCGGCCGCCGAGGTAACGGCTCTCTCCCACAACCTGCAGCAGCTGCTGCAGGTTGGAGACCCCGTCCTGCGGTTCCAGCTGCTCCAGGATGCTGCGCAGCTGCCAGGATGCAGCGGCGTTATCCGCCGATTTTATCTTACAGCCCTCCTGCAGCAGCTGGCTCAGGGCCTGTTTCTGCGCTTCTGACACCTCTACAGCCGGGAACAACCGGTCAAAAAATGCCTTCCACGCCCTGCGGCGCTCCTGCATCTCCGCCTTGTCATCCTCCCGCTGGCTCCAAACCAGGGCGTAACGCTCTTTTGTCCAGCCCACCTTCCATCTTCGGAGTTCCTGGGAGAGTTTTACTGGAAAAGGCACGTCCAAGCCGGTGTTGCGCAGCAGCGGGATCAGTTTTTCCACCTCATAGCCGCTCTCCCACCAGTCATGCAGCCCTTCCAGCAGGCCGTACAGCGTACTGTGGCGCAGGGGAATGCCGCCGTCTACCGCCACGGGCACCCCCAGCCGCTTTCCCTCCTGCCACAGCCGGAACCCATACTCAGGGTTGGGCACCGCCACAGCTGCCGTATCGGGCGATTTCCCCTGCCGCAGCACCTCATCCAGTATGAAGTGGACCTCATTCTCCACCCCCCGACAGCGTACAAACCGGCAACGCCCCTGCAGCTGTGCGGCAAGGGCGTTGCCGTCCAGTATCGGCATCGTCAATAGTTCTGCCCCGGATTGCTGCGTCAGCGCCTGCCACAGCTCTTTCTCCAAAGGGGTCAGGGATACCGACGACAGCATGGCATACCGCTGCGCTGGCAGGGACACTGCCTGCTGCCGGATGAGCTCCAGTGCCAGGCGGTACAGATCCGGCCGAGTCAGCAGGCGCTCTGCCTCGCATATCTGGCGGAGCCGCTTGCGGACCTCCATAAGTCCGTTCCAGAGCTGATACTGGCCCTTACGCTTCAGCTTTGCGGGAATCTGATACAGGTCCAGCTCCTCCAGCAGGCGCCAGACGGCCTTTGCGCCTCCTGCCGTATTCAGTGCGCCATGCTGCTGGGCCAGCCTGGAGCCATGCAGCAGATGTGCTACCCGCTCCTCGGTCTCCAGCCGGGACAAAAAGCGCCAGCCGTTCTCTCCGGTCATGGCGCCGCTGCACAGCTCCATGGCCAAGGTAAAGATGGAGTGGGTCTCCACCCCCACTACCGTCTGTCCCCGGCGGGCACAGCCCATCAGCAGCTGCCGCCCCATGCTGCGCGACGGGGTCAGGATAAGTCGGCGGCACAGGGGACCATCCTGCATGAATTGTTCCATCTGCGCCCAGAATAGCTCCATTGACGTTATCTCCCTTCTCCGTCACTCGATCCCGATGGCCTGACGATACAGCGTCCGCGCAAAGCTGTCGGTCATACCGCTCAGGAAATCCGTCGCCATGAGGATACGCAGATAGAGATCCATACCCTCCTCCCCGGTGCGGGTATTGTCATAGTCCGCCTGATAGTCCCGGGGCAGCTCAAAGAGGTATTTCTGATCCACGCTGCTGGGCACATATCCGGCGCTGCGGTCCTGATAGGCCTCGTCGCAATAGAGCACCGCATGCACCAGCTTGTCCAGCAGGAAGGTGACCACGGACTCCGCCGCCATCTCCAGCCGCAGAACGCCCACGGAGTCATAGGCGAACTCCGCCATGATCTGCTTGAGGATGCGGATTGTCTCGCTGTGGTTGGTCTGGTAGAACAGGTCCTCCCGGAAGGTGCCGGCCATGATCTCGTCATAGCTGGCCACAAACCGGTAGACCGCCGTATACATGAACCAGCTGCGCAGCTCCGACAGCCAGCTGCGGAACACGGCAGCGTCTCTTTCCGGGGTGGACTGCCCGCCCCGCAGCTCAAGCAGACGCCGGATCATGCGGTCGGTGTAATCCAGCGGCTGCTTTTCCTGCACATCTTCCGGCCGGTAGCAGCTCTGGTAGTACTGGATGAACACGTCCAGCGTAAACAGGCCCTTGTTCAGCGCGTCTTCCAGATCGGCCGTAGCGTAGGCAATGTCGTCGGCGGCCTCCAGCAAATAGGTCAACGGGTGGCGGCAGATTTCCCCATTCTCATTCCGCATACCCAGCGTGTCCGCGATGGTCCGGAATACCTCCGCCTCGGCGGTATAGAACCCCAGCTTGTGCTTTTTGATGTCCGGATCCCGGCGGTCAAAGGAGAGGGAGTCTGTGGGATATTTGATCAGGGTGGCCATGACCGGCATGGTCAGGTTGATATCCCGGCGGTGGCGGGCCTTGGTCACCATGCGCAGCGCCTGGGCGTTGCCCTCAAAGTGCTCCAGGTCGGCCGCCATCTGCCCGGTCAGCCAGCTGCGTAGGGGCCGCCCCTTGTATTCAATGCGGTCCAGCACCGTGCGGAACCACTCGCCGATCAGCGCTTCCCCAAAGTGACCGAAGGGTGGATTGCCCAGGTCATGCAGCAGGGCAGCACACATGAGAATAGGCGGGATCTGTTCCCGGTATTGGGCCAGCTCCTCCTTGCGGTACTGACCCTGGTCATCTGCCAGCATCATACCCAGCTGCCTGGCCACGGTGGACACCTCAATGGAGTGGGTCAGACGGGTGCGGACAAAGTCCCCTTTGTCCAGGGGAAAGACCTGTGTCTTGTCCTGCAGGCGGCGGAAAGCGGCGCCGGTTACGAGTTGTGCATAGTCCTTCTCAAAGGCGTTGATGGGGAACCGGTCAAAGACCTTCGGCAATTCCTCATCCTCTGCCAGCTTTTTGGTGGAAAGCAGCTGCTCCCAGTTCATATACGGACTCCTCCCTGATGATTTTATCGGCGGCGGCACACCGCTGTTGGCGCGTTTCATCAAAAGCACGCCCGGCGGGTTTTACCAGACCGTGTATTTCAAATGCGTATGTATCTTTGCAAAGGGGCATTGCAGGAAGGAATCCCGGCCGGGCTCACTGCCGCTCCAGCCACAGCTTGTCGAACCGGTACAGCAGCTCCGCCGTGCGCAGGGGATTTGAAAGGACATCCTGCCGCTGAATGCACCACAGGAGCAGCGCTTCCAGATCGCTCTCACAGAACCGTCTGCCCCGGCACTGCCGCAGCCGCTCTACCACCAGGGGCACGTCCACCTCACGCAGTTCCAGTTTCAGATCGGCCGCCAGATCGGTCATCACCCGGCACAGGTAGGCCGTGTCAGGCGCCATCACCCGGCACAGCTGGAACCCATAGAGAAATTGCAGATCTTCCAGCCAGATCCGGTCCACCGACTGCGAGGATACGGTGAGAAAGATCCCTGTTTTTCTCCAAGACGGGTCCCACAGCAGATCCTGCAGCTGCTGGGGCAGCTCCGGCGCCTCGGCCGGAAGGATCAGACCTGCGGCATCCCGCCAGGGTTCTGTTCCCCACTGGGCCACCGCCGGGGCAGACAGTGCCGTCAGCTCCCCAGGCGTGTATTCTCCCCGCTCCAGGCACTCCAGCGTGGCCAGGTGGACAGCAGCCTGATGGGCCGCATACCAGTCCTCTGTCAGAAGGATGACCTGCAGCCGGCCGCGCTGCTGTCCCAGCAGCCGGTCAGGCCGTACCATGGACAGATGGGGCGCAGCGGCCAGAGAGGCCCGCAGCTCTTCCGAAGTGTGGTGCAACAGCAAGGGATACCGCCCCACCGCGTCGGCAGGATAGCCCTGTACCGGTCTCCG
Organism: Flavonifractor sp. An52; assembly: GCF_002159385.1. Lineage (NCBI taxonomy): Bacteria > Bacillati > Bacillota > Clostridia > Eubacteriales > Oscillospiraceae > Flavonifractor > Flavonifractor sp. An52. The sequence goes on along the minus strand of NZ_NFIB01000018.1, from coordinate 22,816 downwards.
GCGCAGAGGATAACAGCTTGATGGTTGCAGCATGGATGGGAAACCCTCCCTACTTGGAAGTATTATACTATTCAGGTCAAAAAAACACAATCCAAATCAGCCCCCAAGCGGTCACAGCTCACACAGTCCGTCCCGATGGGGCAGCAGGGTCAGCGCCAGAGGAATCAGGGCGTGGGCGTCCTGCTCCCGCAGCTCCTTCAGCAATGGTCCCAGTGGCTCGTCCTCCAGATAGCCTGCGGCAATGGCTTTTTTGAACTCTGCCGCCTGCCCATATCTGGCCAACAAACCAGCGAGCAGGCTACAGGAATCAGGCCTGCTCCCGTTCTGAATCCGCACATATCGCAGCAGATCGGGGAGCATTTTTAGAGGTGCGAACATCTCCCTGAAGTTCAATCCGGTCAGGGTGACACATACGCCGCAGGTATCGTGGAGCAGATGCAGGAGCCGCTTCCGCACTGGTGCCGGCTGGAACAGCAGTCGTTCCAGCAGAGCCGGCACCCCCAACTCTACAGGCTCACCACGCTGGCCAAAACACCGGGAAAGGATCGTAAGCTCCTCAGAGCTGTATTCAAACAGGAACAGCCACTCCATCACCTCCGTTTTCCGGCATAGTCCCGGGCAGCGGCGCAGCAGCTCCAGAAGAAAGCCCTTCCAATCCTCCTGGGATGAGAACAGCCTGCGCACATCCATCATTTTCCCAACCGCCGGCTTGGGCAAAAAATATAGATTTTCCTCCTGTTTCGATCGGGACAGCAGCAGCGGACCATACCGCTCCACGACCTTCTGGTCATACACATCTTCCCGAAACCACGCCGTCAGCTGCCTCACGGGAGCGATGCGGCACTGCGCCTGTACCCATTCCGGAAAAGACTCCCCCCTCAGCTTTCCATCATCCAGTCCCCAGCAGGAGAGCACACGACGGGCACATACACACGAGTCCCGCCCTTCTCCATAGTACAGCCCAAACAGCACGGCACAGCGCAGGGTTTCATTGTCCGGCTCCGCCACTTCCTTTTGCTCTATCAGCCAGGAAAGGGGGCCCTCAGCGCCGCTCAGCATGGCGGCGGCCAGAGGGGAAATCTCCTCCATGCGAACCCCCGTGGAGCGCAGCTCGATCCAGCTCCCCACGGAGGCCGCCGGATCCAGACCCCGCCGCCGCAGCAACGCCATGTTTTCCCGAGTGCCAGCGATGGCAGCAACGTGCATCAGCGTTCCGTAGCACACAATGGAAATGCTGTCACGTTCTCTGTCCATGTATTTCCGTTTCACGGTCAGATCGATCTCATCCTCCAGCGCTTCCAGCAGCATTCCGAACAGGCGGGGAGGTGCGGATACGGCCTGGGTCAGCAGAATCCATACGGCCCGCTCGTCTCTGGGATACTCCCCCCGCCGCAGCAGCGTATAGACCCTGTGGTATGACCGTTCCTGAATGGCCTCCAGAAGAGGATCCCCCCACATGGTATCCAACCAGATGTCCATCTCCTCCACGCCGCTCCACGTCTCCTCCATGCCCCATACCTCCTTATACCGTACCGCCTTATACCGCCTTGCGGGCGGGTGTTTTGGGCTTGCGAACGTACAGCTCCCGCCCAGCCGCCGTGAACAGCGGTGTTTCCCTCAGACTCACAATGGACTGGCAGGTCTTGTCCCGCGCGATGCTCTCCACCAGATATTCCATCTGGGGCTGCTCCGGATAGCAACGCCGGCAGAAATCAATGGTGTGTTCCAGCATAGCGCACGCCCGATCTACCAATGCCCCCCGCCGGGCCAGCGGCCCGGTCTGGTAGGCCGTGCGCAGGCCGTCGCCGCTGGGATCCTCCTCGACCTGTTCCAGGTAGGACTGCACGAACGTCCAGGTAGAAGACGGATGCTCCCCAGACAGACCGCGCAGGTAAGCCACACAGTCTCCGCTGCCTAACGCCTCCTGCAGCACCCCGTGCAGCGTTTCCAGGGCCTGCTCCTCCTCTGCTGCCTGGCGGCACATCCGTTGGATACGATCCGCCAAGAAGGCCGTCAGCGCCCAGACATCCTGCTTCTGCAGGGCCCGCAGCCGCTCCCACTGCTGGTTCAGCGGCAGCCCCTGCTCCAGTTGGCTGGCCGTTTTACGGTAAAGAGCCTGTTCCTTTTTCTTATAGTGCAGCCAGAAGCGCTTTGCGACGGCCTCATTCTGGATCACCTGTCCAATCACCGTCTCCCCCACGGCGGCCCCCTCCTGTTCATAGAAATAGAGCTGCAGCGAGAGATCTTCCCACGCCCGGGGGGTCACAATGGTAACGACACCATCCTCTGTCCCCAGCTGGTGCAGATCCTCCGAATAGCACTCCAGATAAGCAAGCACAAGTGGGTGAATACCTCGGGGCATCATGTATTCCTTCCATGCGGCCAGATCCGGCCGCAGGCGGAGCATACGCAGACGGTCAGCCGTCACCGCATCCAGCCGCTCGGCCGAGCGGTTGCTGTCCGAGGGGTTGCCGGCGACCACCAGCATCCATCCATCGGGAATGGCGTGCTGTCCCAGCGCCTTGTTCTGTAGCAGCTGCAGCATGACCGGGTGCAGGCTGGCCGCCGCCGCATTGAATTCGTCCAGAAAGAGGATGCCCTCTTTTCGCCCGGTGCGCTCCATCTCCTGCCAGATGTCGGTGATGATCTCGCTCATGGTGTAGCGGGTGGCGGTGACAGTCTCACCTCCCAGCTGTACTTCCCGCAGTTGGGGCAGTCCCAGCAGCGACTGTCTCGTATGGTGGGTGATGGAGTAGGAGACAAAACCCAGTCCCTGCTCCTCTGCCACCTGTCGCACCACCTCAGTCTTGCCCAACCCCGCCGGACCCATCAGGCAGATAGGGCGGGCCCTGCGGCGGTCCAGCCGGTAAGCGCCGCAGGCGTCCTTGGAAAAATACTGCTTTGCCGCCAGTACCAGCTGGTCCTTGGCCTGTTTTATGGTAATCGTTGTCCGACTCATGTTCATTTCTCCTCATTATACTCCAAATGGTGGATGCGGGCCCATGACGGCACATGGCCGCCCGCCACATCTCCGTATTCAACGTTCTCCTCCGGCGGGAGCAGCAGATGCACCGGGTAGTCCGGCGCTTTCCGCGGAAAGCTGCCCCAGCCGTCCGTCAGCAGGAGCAGTCCGCGCAGCGGACGCCCCCGCTTCTTTTGCCACCGCTCCGCCCAACGGAACAGGGCATGAAAGTCTGTGCCGCCTCCGCCGCGAAAGCGGTACGACCGCATAAGTGCTTCCCCGTCGATAGGAAACTGTTCCAGCACCTCTGCGGATCGGATCCGGGTGTCGCACTGTACCAGCGCCACCGCTCCCTTCCACCGTCCGTCCAGCTGGCCCAGGCACTGCAGGCACGCGCCGAGAAACTGTCTGGCCGTATCGTCACTGCACGAGCCGGAGGTGTCCACCGCCAGTACCACATCCCCCCGGCAGGCGGTTTCCCGCTCCTCCAGCGGTTCCACAATCGGGCAGTCATCCAACAGCTCCAAGCCCAACTGATAGAGGATTGGGTCATGCTCCTCCAGATTCTCTTCCGACGCATCGCTGACGGTACAGAGCTGTTCCATCAGTTCCCGATAGGGAAAGGCCTTTCCGTGGATCGGTAAGACAGACCGCTCCATAGCGACAGCCGCGGAAGCCCATTGACTGTTGCCGCTGTTTTGAAGATGTTCCATCATAGAGCGGCGCGCAAACTCCCATCGCTCCTCCAGCTCATCCTCCCGGCCCGCTTCCACAGGCTCCGGGATTCCACCCGTTTCCTCCGGAAGCCAGAGGCTGTGGTCATCCAGCGCCAGCGCTCCGCCATCCACCGCCCCATACCGCTCCATCAGCTCCTCCAGTCCCTTCGCTTTGGACAGCTCAAATTTCCCCGGCTTTTTATATATGGAAGCCGGCAGCTGAAGATGCTGAAGAATTTGATGTACCTGCAAGTCGGCAGCAACATCAAACCGCCGCCTTTGCGTCCGGTAGGCTCGGGCCTTGGTCACGTGCCCCATAACACAGTGCATCGTGATGTGCAGCAGTTGACGGATGGGTTGATTCTGCCCCGCCCGGTACTGCTCCACCAGCCAGGCTGGATCGTAATAGAGATTCCGTCCGTCGGTGGCCATCCCTCCTGTTCCTTCCACCGGGCAGTCTTCCAACAGATACAGCGCCGGCAAAAGGGGCGCTACCTTACCGAAAAGACGGCGGCGCAGATACTGGAGGATCTGCCGGGCGCTCTCCTCCACCGAAGGGGCGGTCAGGCCCTCTGTTTTCTTTGACATGCTGCACTTCCTCTCCCTTCTGTGCCTCCATCATACCAGGACGGCACGTCCAATTTCTGCGAGCCGGCACATTGCTGAACCATTTTTTCTATGCTATACTAAAATTCAATTCCCACCTTGCAAAGGAGATCTTGCCATGTCAGGCCACATGGATGCCCCCGCGGGTCCCGTCCGGCGCCGGGGCGATTACCATAAAAAATACGACACCATCGATGAAATCTACTGGGTATTGGAGCAGCAGGCCAAAGCCTTTTCACCGGAGACCGCCGTCAGTGTGAAAGAGCTTGCCGCACTGATGAAGCGCAGCGGCAATCTTGACAAGCCCCCGGCAGAACGGACCCTGTCCGAGCTGCTGGGACGCCTCTATCGTGACAACCTTTACGTCTGCTCAGATACCACCGCTGACCGCCACTTTCCGTGGAAACTGGAATGTGTCCTGCAGCGTACCTCCGGCAACGCCGTTTTTTATCAATCCTACGCCCAGTGGGAGCAGCACCACGCCGAGGGTCAGTCACCCAACCGGGCCCTGCGCTACTACCTCCAAAACGTGCTGACCCCCAGCGAGTGGAAGCTGTTCGCCGATATGGTGCAGGTCTATCCCTACATCAGCAGTGAGCAGTCCAAAAAATTCCTGCGGGTCCTTAACCGCATGAGCCACCATCCCGTGCTCCTGCTGGAAGATCAGCGCTATGCCTTCCGGCGCGACGGCACCTTGGACTTTTCCATTTTGGAGCAGCTGGACGACGCCATTCGCCGCAGTCGCCGCGTCAGCGTGGTCTATGGAGAATACCGCCTGCAGACCCATGGGGGGCGGCCGACCCCCCGCCTCCTTCCCCGGACGGAGTACAATCCCATGCAGCTGGAACCGTATGCCATGGTCTGGAGCAATGGCTACTACTACCTGGTGGGCCACCACCAGAAGCTGGGCCTGATGAATCTGCGGGTGGACCGCATGGTCTCCGTCACCGTCCTGGCGGAGCAGGCCAAACGTCCCCCTTCCTTTGACCCCACCCGGTACCGTGACAGCACCCCGGTGATGTACGCCGGTGTCCCGGAACACATTGTGTTGCGCTGCCGCACCAAGCTGCTCAACGTGGTGGTGGATTTTTTCGGCGCCTCCGTGCCCTTTTTCGACGTGACGGACGACCACTTTTCCGTTCACCTCCACATCGTTTCCGCGGGGGCAAAGCTGTTTATCCGGCAGTACCTTGACGGGGTGGAAGTATTGGAGCCGGCCTCCCTCCGGGCTGAGCTGGCGTGGGAACTGCGGGACGCCGCGGCCCGTCTGGAGGAGGACTGACCGCCCGGCCGTTCATCGAAAGCCGATGATCCCCTTGGTGCCACTCGTACCGCACGTTTCCGCACGCAGCTCTTCAATGGCGCCCCGGATGTCCTCGCTTTCCACCTGGCACAGGCTTTCCCGGTCCAGATGCTGGGCCTGGGCCAGCCGGCGTGCCATATGGACCTTGGTCCGGTCGGCCAGATTGCGGGCCTCCCGGCAGTTGCCGAAGGCCGGACTGCCCACCCTCTGTTCGAAATAGGCCGCAACCTGCCTGTTGGCCTCCTCCGGCAGACGATACCGCCCCTCCTCCAGAATAACACGGTACACCTGAGCCAGCTCCTCCGGCTGGAAATCTTCAAAAAAGATCTGGAACCCCACCCGGCTGCGGATGCCTGGATTGGACTCAAAAAAGGCCTCCATGGGACTGTACCGGCCCTTTTCGCCATAACCGCAAAAGATCACCAGCCGGTCCTCTCCATGCTCCTCCAGCTCCACACAGAGCTGGGCCAGCACCTCACTGGAATAGCTGTCGCCGCCCCGCACGCCGTCGGCCAGGGCGTAGGCCTCGTCGATCAGGAGTATCCCGTACTCCTGGAACAGCTTGTGTACCTTGGGCGCGGTATGGCCCACATATTCCCCTTTGAGTTGAACCGCACTGATGCTGAGCATCTCGGTTTTGTGCAGCAGTCCGGCCGTCTCCATCTGCGCACCCAGCCACTTGGCCCAGGTGGTTTTGCCCGTGCCGGGCGCCCCCAGAAAGGCCATGCAGTAGTGCAGCTTGTCCCGGGGCAAGCCAAACTCCTGCCGCCGCTTCTGCATGGTCATCTGCTGCACAATGCTCTCCAGCTGACGGCGCACCCGGTCCTGTCCCACCATCTGATGCTCCGTATCCTCCTCCCACTGCCGCCTCTCCCTGCATTGCATGGAGGAGAGAAAGGCAAAATCCTGGGGGCGCAGGGTCTTTCTCTTCCCGATATCCGCTGCGGCACAGACGGCATAGGACACCGCCTTGTGCAGCGTGGTATTCTCTGCGTCGCCCCGTACATGCTGGATTCTGCGGAGCAGCTCGGCCGGCTTCAGCCCGCGGCTCAGGCGGAGCCCCCGCTCCCACAGCAGCTGCTCCAGTACCTGCTGCTTATAGGGCGCATCGGGCGCCGGCGTCTCCACACAGATGGGGTGGCTTTCCAGCAGGAAGCCCATCTCCTCCATATGTGCCCTGCGCCTTTCCGCACTCATATTGTCCTGCCGCTCCAGATACCAGCAGATCAGAAGCCGCTCCCCCCGCATGCTCTCAATGCTGGAGACGATGCTTTTGCTGATATAGTCTATGCGGACGCAGAGTGGTGCCTGCCGGCAGAGCTGCCACCATGGCTCTTTGACGTCCTGGGCCCGCACCTGCTGATAGTGGAACACGCTAAAGGCATCCTCTTCTTCGTCGTTATCCAGCTGGTCGGCATCGATCACAGGCAGCCGCCATGTAAAATCCATCTGATCTCCGTCGGAGAAAAGCAGGGGCCGGTCCTCCTCTTCGTCATCATCCTCCAGCTCTGCCAGGCTCCGGTGGTAGGCGCCGATATAGAGGCAGGCCAGCTTGAGCTGCTCCTCGCTGGCGCCGTACAGCAGATAAAAACGCCGGTCCGGATCCAGCTCTTTCCGCAGCTGTGCCAGATGGGGCTGCCGTGCCAGCTCTCCCAGCACCTCTTCTGTTGTCATCTCCCCACCGTACTCCAGATAACTCACCTTTTGCTGCATCCAGACCTCATTTCCCTCTCTGGGGCAGAGCAGGCGAAAGGATTTGCGCACCATATCCACCGCACCTTTCTTTCTCTTGTTGTCCCCATTTTATCCATCGTACTGTGCGAACTTCTGCCAGCAGACAAATTTTGCACATTTTTCTGTGCCGCCGGTCTGATTGCCCTTGTACCGGAAAGCCAGCGCCCTCAATCCGAAAAATAGAAACGCCCTTTCATCGCCTGCATAAACCCAACTTTGCGCCAATAAAAAGTACTGGTTTCCCTGCCTTTGTGCCCAACTGATGCCGCAGACACCCGTTCCCGTCACCCACAGGGAAACCGCCTGAGGAGGAGAGTAAAACATGCGTCCGGAAGAGATTAGCCGCCAATATAGCGCTCTGATCCACAACCTGTGCGCCGATATAACCGATCCGATCCTGCTGAAAAAAATATGGGAGACATCGGACGACTATTTCCGCACTCTGGCACTGAGCATCTGGAAGAGCATCGGCATCGCTCCGTCGGCAGCCTGTGCGGAAACCTATGCTCTGCTGCATCTGGACAGGAATCCGTCGCCGGCGGTGCCCAGCCTGGCCCAGCTGCATGAGATGATATCGGCCGCTCCCACGCTGCAGGAACTGACGCCGCCCTATCTGGGGGAGCTGATCACGCTGGATCTGAAGGCCCTCTCCGGGCAGGAGCTATCCTCGGATGACCGCTTCACTCTGGAAAACCTCCTTGCACAGCTTGGGGAATCATCCGATACACACTCTCCCGCCAGTCTTACCTTCGTGACCAATTGCTCCACGCTGGCCCAAGGGCTGGCCGCCGTGCTCCAGGATCCATGCCCCGTCAGCGCCTTCAGCCAGATCGAAAACTATTGGGAGAAATTTTACACGTTCTGCCAGAACATGGGCGTCCAGGTCACACCTGAACATGAGCTGGAGCTGCTGATCCACTCCATGAACCGGCTGACAGAAGAGGATGTGGAGCGGACCATACGCCTGGTGCGCGGCGAAGAGTCCCCGGAGGAGGAGGAGACCCGCACCCTGCTGAACACGCGCAACAAAACGGCCATGGCCAGGGAGGCGGCAGAACAGGCAGCGGACAGGACTCCCACGCTGGAGGAGCTTCTGGCCCAGCTCCACGGCCTTTGCGGTATGGAGCGGGTAAAAAACGAGGTTCAGAACCAAATCGCCCGCACCAGGATGCAGAAACTCCGCCGGGAGCGTGGGAAACATGTGGACCCCAGCACACTGCACATGGCCTTCCTGGGCAACCCCGGCACCGGAAAAACCACCGTGGCCCGGCTGATCGGTCAGCTCTACCACGCCATTGGTGTGCTGCCCCAGGGCCAGCTGGTAGAGGTGGACCGTTCCGGTCTGGTGGCGGAATACATCGGCCACACAGAGCGAAAGACCCAGACCGCCATCAACCGCGCCATCGGCGGCGTGTTGTTCGTGGACGAGGCCTATGCGCTGGCCAGCCGCGGGGACAATGACTTTGGGCAGGAGGCCATCGAGGTCATCCTCAAAAATATGGAGGATCACCGTGAGGATCTGCTGGTCATCGTGGCCGGATATCCGGATAAAATGAAACAGTTTCTCCACTCCAATCCAGGCCTGGAAAGCCGCTTTAAAACCATTGTCCCCTTTGATGACTACACCGGCCCGGAACTGTTGGAGATCTTCTGCTCCTTCTGTGAGAAAGGCGAGTACATCCTCACGCCTCAGGCGTGGGAGCATGCCCGCTCATATTTCGAGCAGATGTACGCGGGCCGTGGCCCGAACTTCGGAAATGCCCGGGACGTGCGTAATTTCTTCGACTACGTACAGGATGCCAAGGCCCGGCGGGAATTCACCCTGCCGCCGGAGGCGTGCAACGACGAGATCACAGGAGAGGATATCCTGGCTGCTGTGACCAAAATGACAGCAGGCAGCAGATTCGTCGAGAGACACATTTAAAAGAAACCGGAGGCGTCATATATGGCAGACAGAGAAATATCCATCAGCAGTGCGGCAAAAAAATATGCCCAGTGCCTGCGCAGCTCCAGAAATATAATTTTTCATGGTGCGCCCGGCACCGGCAAAACCTACCTGGCCCGGCAGATCGCCGCCTTTATGATCTCCAACGGCAGACACTGCGACTATGATGCGCTCTCCGCGGAGCAGCAAAAACAGGTCGGCTTCGTGCAGTTTCACCCGGGCTACGATTATGTGGATTTTGTGGGCGGTCTGCGGCCCTGCATGGGCAAGGACGGCAGTTCCATGGCCTTTGTGCCCAGAGACGGCGTTTTCACCCGCTTTGTGAAGCAGGCCCAGGAGCATCCCTTTGCCCTCGGCGGCTCCATGGAGCGCCCCGAAATGAAGCGGCTGATGGTCCAATATCTGAAGGCTGCCCAACAGGATGGGCGTGTCCTGGAAACAAAGCAAAAACGGCCCTTTACCATTTGCCAGGTGGATGAGACCGCGGGCACCTTCGTGGTGGAACCCCGGTCAAACCAGGACGAAAAAACACTCCAGCCTGTGGCTCCACTTCAGTTTTCCGAACTGCTTACACTTCTGTTTGAGTATTTCAACCTTCCGGAAGACGACGACAAGAAGCAGAAGGAGTTCACAACGGTCAACTATATTGCCTCGCTCCTGCACCAAACCACAGCCAAAGGGAGCGGCTATCAGAAGCATTCCTACTATCTGCCCCTGCTGCAGCCCATCAAGGCCTATATAAACGACGAACAAAAGGCCGGCCGGACCACGATGCGGGAAAACCCCTTTGTCTTTATCATCGACGAGATCAACCGGGGGGAGATCTCCAAGATCTTCGGCGAGCTGTTTTTTGCCATTGATCCCGGCTACCGCGGCAAGGCCGGCGGCGTCATCACCCAGTATTCCACCCTCCTGCAGCCTGACGGAGAAACGGATGCCCCGCCAAAGAAATTTTACCTCCCTGAAAATCTCTATATCATCGGTACCATGAACGACATTGACCGCTCGGTGGACACCTTCGATTTTGCCATGCGCCGCCGCTTCCGCTTTCTGGAACTGAAGGCAGACGAGCACACGGAAATGCTGGACCAGCTGGAGCCCGCACAGGCTCAGACTGCCAGAGCGTGCATGAGAGCACTCAATACCGCCATTTCCCAGGTGGAAAATCTGAATGACCACTATCAGATCGGCGCTGCCTATTTTCTGAAGCTCAAGGAGTTGTCCTACGACTACGACGCCCTCTGGTCGGACTATCTGGCCCCGCTGCTCCAGGAATATGTCCATGGCCTGAACAATGAGGCAGAGATCCTGGGGGAGTTGAAGCGCCAGTATGATTCCGCCAGAACGGCCTGAGCCCGGTGAATGACCATGCTGCGCATCCAGGATAATTCAGCCCTCAGTGCCTCTGACGTTGAGTCACAGATCGGCACCCTTGCCGGGAAGATCTGCGGCAAAACCCTGCAGCAGCTGTCCGAAGAAGGGATTCTGATCTATCCGCATACCCTTAAAAAGTCTGATGAGCTCAAAGGGGCGTCCCATGTGCTGACCTACAGGGACGGCAAATACCAGACGGAAAACGTGATGGGATTTTTAGGCTGCGGAAGGGAGCGCCTGAACATTGTCTCCCGCTTTTCACCAAAGGTGGGCGCCGCTCCGGATGCCCCCGATCATTTCCTCCACTATCTGCTGGAGCGGGTGCTGGACATTCCCAGTGCGGTCACTCTGGAAACCAGCGCCAACCCGGATCAGCAAATCCTCCGTCTGCTGGCCCTTCTCTTTCCTGTCTATCTGCAGGCCGCTGTGCGCAAGGGTGTATTCAAAACCTACATCCACCGCACATACAACGACATGAATTTCAAAGGCTCCATGGACATTCCCCGCCACATCAGGCAGAATACCCCCTTTGTCGGCAACGTGGCCTATCATCGCCGGGAGCACTCCCACGACAACGCCGTCACCGAACTGGTACGCCATACCATTGAGTACATCCGCGCCAAGCCCTACGGCGGCGCCGTTCTCTCCGCCGTCCGCCCGGAGGTGGAACAGATTGTCTCGGCTACGCCGGGGTATCGGTTCCACGACCGGCAAAAGGTCATGACGGAAAACCGGAAAAAACCCCTGCGTCACGCCTACTATCACGAATATGGCGGCCTGCAGGCGCTCTGCCTGATGCTTCTCTCTGATCAGAAGACCGCCATCTCCAGCGGCTCCCGGCAGATGTACGGCATCCTCTTTGACGGTGCCTGGCTGTGGGAGGAATACGTCCACACCCTGATCCGCGATCATTTTTATCATCCCAGAAACACCGGCACCCACGGCGGTGGCCAGTGGCTCTTCCACCGGGATGGGGAGGACCAGCGGGACATCGGCCTGATCTACCCCGATTTCATCGGCAAGGACGCCGCCCATCCCGTCATCGCCGATGCCAAGTACAAGCCCATGAAAAATATCAGCAACAAGGACTATCTGCAGGTCCTCGCCTACATGTTCCGCTTTGACGCCAGGACCGGCTTCTTCCTCTACCCCCAGGCCACCTCCGCCGAGCCCGATCAGGTGCTCCGGCTCAACAAGGGATGCAGCTTTGTGCCGGGCTCGGTGGCGCCCAGAAAGGACATCTCCCTCACCAAGCACGGGCTGAAAATTGCGGTGGATGCCACCTCCTACCAAGATTTTTCCGAGAAAATGCGGGAACATGAGCGGGTGTTCCGGGAACTGCTGTGCCGGACCGGAACAGCAACGTCATAACATCAAGAGCATGAAAAAAGCCGGGCTTTGCCCGGCTTTTTTCATGCTCTTCACAGCTGCGCAAAATGGTGAGGGGTGTCTGACGTGGGCTCACCTGCCAAAGAGCCCACGCAGCAGTCCCTGTACGATGTCCCTGCCCTGGGGAACAAAGGTCTCAAAGATCCACTCGTCGTGGTGGTCACAGTACCAGTGGCAGTCCATCCCGTCGTCCAGCCCTACGCAGCTGCGCCATCCGCTTCCGAAATAGCGGCTGTAAAAGGTGCTGCCGGGGATACGCCCGGAGAGATAATCCTTGGCCAGGGACAGATCCCGCCGTATCTGCGGGGTATCGTGGATAGACAGCAGATCTTCCTCATAGCCGTAATACACCAAAGCATCCAGGGGACGGGGCTCCGTCTGCATGGCTAGAAACGCTTGCCAGTAGCACAGCACATCAATGGGCTCTTCCCCCATCTCATAGCAGCACTTGCCCGCCTGTGCGTAAAGATCATAGGCAGCGTCAAAAATATCATAGGTCTCTTCAATGCGCCGATACACCTGAAGCGCCTCGTCGTAGCACTCCTGTTCCATGAAAATATAGGCGCAGTCCAGCAGCAGCTCCCTGTTGTCGTCCTCCCTATTCCAGGCCAGCACAGCCCGGGCCACCGCCTCCGCGAAAGGAAGGTCGTCAAGCTGGTAGTCCGGACAGCGGCGGACTCCGCCCTGACACTCGATCATGCCGGAAAAAAGTCTGGAGGCCAGCTGTTGGATTCCGTTCGCGCTCAGCTCGCCCAGGCGACCCTGCTCGCACAGCGCCCGCCCGCAGGAGAGCGTACATTGGCCGGCGTGCTCAACGCAGATCCGGCAGAGTTCCAGATATTGCTGCGCATCGATGTCCTTATACGCTTCTACTACATCGTCCGCCCATTCCGCAGCCTTCCGGCCCTCTCCCAGCCGGTCATAGGCGCAGGCAAAAATATAGGACAATCCGTACATGGGCGACAGTGCCCACGCCTGTTCCGCCTTCCGGATGGCCGTCCGATTGTCTCCCGCATTCAGGGCGGCGAAGGCCTCGTTCATCAACGCCAGGTGGTCTCCCCGGTCAATCGCAGCCTGGCGGCGGGCCTCCTCCTGCCGCCGGGCCTGCTCCGCCGCAGCCCTGCGCCGGGCCTCTTCCTCCTGTCGGGCGCGCTCCGCCGCGGCCCTGCGCCGGGTCTCTTCCTCCTGCCTGGCACGCTCCGCCGCAGCCCTGCGCCGCTCCTCTTCCTGAAGCCGGGCTTCTTCCTGCCGTGCCTGCTCCGCGGCGGCGCGGCGGCGGGCTTCCGCCTGCCACTCCCGCTCGAGCTGCTCCCGGCAGGAGCGGATATACCAGTCGAAGCTCCCCTCGTCCAGTCCTCCGTCATACTCCTCCGGCGCATAGCGCTCCACAAATCCCCGGATCACGTCCCTGGACAGGGAGGGATAGCCCCGCCGGCCCCTCCCGTTGTGGAACCCGTAGCTGCGGGTCACCACCGAAATGGTCTGGGAGGCAAAGTCGTCGTAGTCGTCATAGATTTCTATGGCGATGTCCTTCTGTGTGGCTCCTTTGACCAGATATAAATATAAGATATCGGTCCTGTCCCGGTCACTGATGGATTGCAGCACCCGGCTGTCGTTTTCCGTCATACGGCCCATGTCTTCTCCTCCGTCCTTCTCTCAGCATTCAGCCTTCCGTATCTGCCTTTACTCCAGGGGGATCCGCCATATGAGATCAACGTCATTCGGACTGATTTCCACCATGCCCTGTCGGTCCAGATGCTCCACATACCAGCAGTTTTCCGGCAATACCCTGTTGAACCTCTTTTCTACCCAATCGAACGCACGCTGCCCATGTTCCACGGACACCTGCCCGGTCAGGAGCTTGTCATAGGCACAGGGCAGAACAAAGCGGTGCTTCTCCACGGAATACAGCCCCCACAGTCCCCCCAGGCAGACCTTGAACCGTTCTGAGTCGGCAGAGTCGATTTTATCATATTGCACCGCAAGGACATATTGCTCCCTTACCGGGTCATACACGCCTGTACGTCCGTACTGCTCCACGATCAGACAGTGGACGTCCGTGCGCCAACAGTGCAGAACGGTATGGCGCACATCGGTGAACGACGCAGGGGTAAGCATACTCTCCATCGCCCCCGGCCAGGAGGATATGCCGCTGATATAAAAGAAGTGATCCCCAAACGTTCGTTGTGCATAATAATGGATGTGCTCACGTTCAAAGAGCCACACCACTTTTCTCTTCCATTCCACCCCATGGGGAAAAAGCATGTCACTGATCATGGTCTCAGCCAGGTACTCCGCCCCCCATAGAACATAGGGTATGGCGGTATTGCTGCTTTGCAGCACGTGTCCATCCCATGTAAAGTTGAAACAGGAGGCCTCCCCGTCGTTCTCTTCATCCGGAGCGGCGACATCCACCCACTGGATCGACACCGTGGGCTTTGTGATGTCCAGCACATAGCACAGCCGATAAAGCTCCGTGCCCGTCAGCCACACCGCGATCTGGGCGTGAGGCGACAGAGGCGGAAGCGCATCAAAAATGGCGGGAGGACATTCCTGAAGGCCAAGGAGACGCAGCGTACGGGCATACAGACGCTCCATGGAATAGAGCACCCATTGCTTATTCTCCTCGGCGGCTGTCCACGGCATAAAGGGATCTTCCTCCTTGCTCTGCATCAGGGAGCCCAATACCCAAAGATCGTCACAGCGCCGCTCCCATCTGTCCTCATCCTCCTGCACCACGCTCTCATGGGCCAGCAGCCTGCCTTCCTTGGTAAAGAGGATCTCATCCATACGGGGAGAAAGGACCTGGCTGAAGTCGGGGTTGATATAGCCCCACTTATCCCCGTCCGCCTCCAGCTTGTAGCGGTAGCCGCCGTGGAACGCGGTCTTCTCAGACGGTTCCTCCCAGTCATCGTCTTCCTGCTCCGGAGAGAAGGTCAGCTTTTCACAGACCGCCAGCTCACGAATGCTCAGACTGGGATCATCGCTGCAGAGCAATTCGATACATTTTCCCTGCGCTTCACTATAAATACGCCATATATTGCCACCATCCACCTGTATCATTACACACTTTCCCGGCGGCTGCGACAGCCTTCCGCACGCGCAAAAAACCAGATCCTCTTCCTCCTGCACCTCGTCGGCCGGGCCGGCGGGATCTGCTTCTTTCATAACTTCTGCATCGCTGCCGTCCAACTCCTTCAGCACAACGCCAGCCGGATCAAAGTCCTCTGCGGCGTTGGTCCACCCGGCAATTCCCGCAAGGATGGACAGCAGCACCGTGGGAGCGCCGTTGTTGGTCTTGAGGTAAAACCGCTGGGTGCCGGCGATAGGGCGCACCCCCTGCTTGGCCGCCTTGGGGTCCTCGGTGAGACAGGTCTGCCCCGTCTCCAGCAGCTCGGCCAGCAGTTCTTCTCCTCCCAGCTGATACAGGCGGTCATACAGGGCGCGATGGTTTTTGAGCATGGTCTCCTGTTCAAAATCCAAAAAATTGAACACACCATTGTTGTCTCGCAGGGAAAAGCCGTGATTTGCCAGTGCAATGCGCAGTTTTTTATCTTTTAAAACAGTTTGTAGTGGGAATTCCATAAATTCTCCTCCATTGATCAGACTAGATTGAGCTTACTTCCCGCAGAATCCGGCAGCGGTCTGTTGTACATAGCTTCATTATATCCAATGTCAAAATATGTGGCAAGCATTACACCGTCAGTTAAACTTCGGAATTTACACCAATGCCTTTCTAATTCAATTGTACCCTTCATCGACATGATTGAACAAACTTCCAAAAAATTTGACAGCAATGATCCAGCCAATCCTTACAATGCGGACCTGTATCAATTTCTGGAGCAATACGCTTTGCAGCGACATGGCCCAGAGACACAAAAAAGCAGGAGATACGCTCCTTGGGGAACGATCTCCTGCTTTATTTTCGCTTGCAATTTTTGTTCCTTGCATACTTCTTACAGAACAAAATGGAACACGTTTCTGGAACGCTTGGTAGTGTCAAGAATTTTTCGCACTTTAGTTCGCAGACTCTTTTGTAAATGAAGTCAGACAGCAATGGAGATATCCTCAACGGCGGCCTCCACCTTCTTGGTGGATTCCTTCGGCTTCATAGCGTGCAGTTCTTCCACCATAGTTTACAAGTGGGTATGATTTGTACCTATCTTGCTGTATTGCTAAATATTTTCAGCGTGTTTCAGGCGGATTAGGATCAAACTTTGCCCAGCACCAGAGACGATTCAGATCCCGGTGAAGTTCTGCCAGTTGCTCCACACTGACTGGCGTACCCCGATTGGCGGCCCAGGTCAGTTGATTCAGATTATTGCCAATGGCGTTCAGCTCCCGGTAAACCTGTAACACTGCCTCAGTGGGGCGCTCCCTGACCTCCAGGCCGGCAATCAAGGAACGGATCAATGCACTGGTGGAAAGGCCGCTGCGCCGCTGCTGCTCCTTCATGTGGGCGTAGTCTTTCTCGCTCAACATCACGTGCAGTTGATGCAAAAATATTCACCTTCTTCCTGCTGCTATGCACCGGGGTTTCAGGGGTATCCCCTGACAAGTGCGTTTTTGTACAAAAATGCTATGCTTGCAAAAACAGCGGCGCAGCCGCTGTGTATCACTACCGGGCCGAGAAAAGAATTCATGAAAGCGGTAGGTTAGGCATGAAAAAAAGCCGTCTACTCTATGAAAGAATAAACGGCTTGATTCAGACGGAACAATATGTAGTTTTCAAATTCTCTTGACAGGGGCGCACATGACTTTGAGCAAAAGATCATCCACGCAGCCGGTGTCCCGATTTTCCCGCAGCAGAGTGTTCCGCAGACGATTCAGGCTCTGGATCACAATGCTGTTTTCAGCAGGGGTGAGGGTTATCTTGAACTTCTGTTTCCACATAGTGCAGTCCTCCTTTTCGCCTTCATTGTATCTGCTCAAAGATGTGCAGCGCAAATGTGCGAGCATTCGCCAGCCTCAGGGGGGTTGGATACTGTGAGGGAAGGAAAGATAAACTGTATTCGGTTTGGTCAAATCCTGACAAATCAGGCCAGCTCTTTCAAAAGGAAAACCATAAAGAAAGGCTCCTAAAACGAGGGACAAAAGGCAAGGCAAAAGCACCTCGAAAACGGCTCGATTCGGGCTCCTGATTATCCTATTTTTTAATCATAAAGGGGGGCAAAATGCTCAATTATCCTATTTTTAATCAAGAAAAACAGGGTCAGAACAGTTCAAATCCTGCCAGAAACAGACAAAGGGAAACAGAAGATGCGAAATAGAAAAACCCCGAAAAACCGCAGTTTTTCGGGGTTTTTGAGCATCTTTGAACCAGTTTGAAACGCCAATCAGCGCTTGCTGAACTGGGGAGCCCGGCGGGCAGCCTTCAGGCCGTATTTCTTACGCTCCTTCATACGAGGATCGCGGGTCAGGAAGCCGGCGGCCTTCAGGGCAGCGCGGTACTCGGGGTTGACCTGCAGCAGGGCACGGGCGATGCCGTGACGGATGGCGCCGGCTTGGCCGGTCACGCCGCCGCCGGTAACGGTGGTCTCGATGTCCACCTTGCCCAGGGTGTCGGTGGTGGCCAGAGGCTGACGCACGATCAGCTTCAGGGTCTCCAGGCCGAAGTAATCGTCGATATCACGGCCGTTGATGGTGATAGCACCAGTGCCGTTGGGGAACAGATGCACGCGGGCCACGGAGGACTTCCGGCGGCCGGTGCCATACAGATAAGGCTTCTTGCTCTTATACATTCCTTTGTACCTCCTGCTTAGTTGGCCGCCCAGGCTTCGGGCTTCTGGGCGTTGTGGGGATGCTCGGCGCCGCGGTAGATGTGCAGGCGGGACAGAGAATCCTTGGTGATGATGTTGCGGGGCATCATGCCGCGGATGGCCACACGCATGGCCAGCTCGGGCTTCTGCTGCATCAGCAGGCGGTAGGGGGTCTCCTTCAGGCCGCCCACCCAACCGGAGTGGGTGCGGTAGTACTTCTGCTCCAGCTTCTTGCCGGTCAGAACGGCCTTCTCGGCGTTGACGACCACGACGAAGTCGCCGCAGTCAGCGTGAGGAGTATACTCGGGCTTGTGCTTGCCGCGCAGCAGGTTGGCCGCGGTAGCGGCAGTCTTGCCCAGGGGCTTACCAGCCGCATCGAGGATATACCACTTGCGGACGATGTTCCCCTTGTTGGCCATAAAAGTGGACATGGTGAAACCTCCAATTTTGATGATATCTTAAAAAATATGTCTAAACAGAATACAGGCCCCAATCTTTACGATTGGAGCGTTTTGTATTATAATACCTTGACTGCAGAGTGTCAACACGTTTTCCGATTTTTTTAAATAGAAAAAGTGTATGCTCTTGAAATCACGCGATATCTCTTGTTTTCTCTTGAATACTCCATTTCGATTTTCAATTTTTTGAGGTGCCTATGAACAAGATTTTGAGCTATGTCCGCCGCTGTGTGGAGGATTACGACATGATCCAGGCCGGAGACCGCATTGCCGTAGGGGTGTCCGGCGGCAAGGATTCCCTGGTGCTGCTCACCGCTTTGGCCCGGTTGCGGGAGTTCTATCCCAAGCCCTTTACTGTGGAGGCCTACACTCTGGATATGGGCCATGTGGACGGAGGCGAGGGGATGGACTTTGCCCCGGTGGCCGCCTACTGTGAGCAAATTGGCGTGCCCTTTACTCTGCTGCCCTCCGAGATCCACCACATCATCTTTGACCTGCGGAAGGAGAAGAACCCCTGCTCCATGTGCGCCAAGATGCGCCGGGGCGCCCTCCATAACGCCATCAAGGAGCGGGGCATCAGCAAGATCGCCCTGGGCCACCACTTTGACGATGCGGTGGAGACCTTCTTCCTGTCTCTGTTCTACGAGGGACGGCTGTCATGCTTCCAGCCGGTGACCTGGCTGGACCGGATGGGCATCAGCCAGATCCGGCCCATGCTCTACTGTGGGGAGGGGCTTATCCGCAACGCCGCCGAGCGCAACCACCTGCCGGTGGTGTTCAACCCCTGCCCCGCCGACGGCTACACCAAGCGGCAGGAGGTCAAGGAGCTGATCCACACTCTGGACCAGCAGTACCCCGGCCTGAAGAGCCGGGTGTTCGGGGCTATGCAGGGCCTGCCCCTGCCCGCCTGGGGGCCGGTGGAGCACCGCCGGGTACCCCTGCCCGAGGGATAAGATCCAAACGTAAAACAGCCGCTGCGGAAGCTTCCGCAGCGGCTGTTCTGTTGTTACGGCTCGTTTAAAAATTGTTCCACCGCCCGGACGGCCTGGGTGAGGAAATCCCCCTCCATGTCCAGCCACAGCACGTCGCGGTCCCGGTTGAACCACTGGACCTGCCGCTTGGCAAAGCGCTTGATGGCCCGGCCCAGCTCGTCCTTCAGAGCCTCCAGAGAGGGGATCTCCCCCTTCAGGTAGCGGAGGATGTAGCGGTACTCCAGCCCCAAGCCCTCCAGGAATTCGTCGGTGGCTCCAGCTTGGCGCAGACCGGCCACCTCCTCGATCATACCCGCGTCAATGCGGGCCTGGAGCCGGTCGTCAATGCGCTGGCACACTTTGTCCCGGGGGAAGTTTACCCCCAGCAGCAGGCAGCGGTAGCGGGGATGGGCCTGAGGTGCCTCCCAGCCGTCGGCCAGAGCCTTCTCCACTGAGCGCACCAACCGCTGGTGGTTGTTCTCCTCCCCGTTGGCCAGGGTGACCCCCGTCTTCTCCCGCAGGATAGCGTACAGTTCCGCGGCGGTCTTGCCCTCCAGCTCCGCCCGCAGGGCGGGGTCGGGGGTGGCATCGGTGAAGGCAAAGCCCTCGGTTACAGCCCGGACGTACAGCCCGGAGCCTCCCACCAGGAAGGGCACCTTCCCCCGCGACAGAATGTCGTCGATAGCGGCGTAGGCCCCCACCTGGAAGTCGGCCACCGAGTAGGGCTGGTTGGGGGCCACCACGTCCAGCATATGGTGGGGCACACCGTCCATCTCCTCCTTGGTCACCTTGCCCGTGCCCAGGTCCAGGCCGGTGTACACCTGCCGGGAGTCGGCGGACACGATTTCACCGCCAAAGCGCTTGGCCAGCTCCACCCCCAGGCCGCTCTTGCCGCAGGCGGTGGTGCCCAGCACTACCACCAGCTTGGGCAGCTTCTCCCTGGTCAGGGCGGCCAGCAGGGCGGAGCAGCCGGCGTGCACATCCCGCCAGGTGGCCTCAAAGTCGCCGGAGTACCAGGGATCGGAGATGTCACGGTCCTCCCCAATATAGGACAGCAGGGCCTTGACCTTGCCGTCCGGATCGCCGCCAAAGAGCCGGCGCATATTCCGCAGGTTGGCGCTGTCCATGCCCAGGAACAGGTCCCATCGGCCGTAATCCGCCGCCGTCAGCTGGCGGGCGGCGTGGCCGGAGCAGCTGATGCCATGTTCGGCCAACTTCCGCCGGGCGGGGGGGTAGACCGGGTTGCCGATCTCCTCGGCGCTGGTGGCGGCAGAGGCAATGGTGAACTGATCCTCCAGCCCCGCCTTTTTGACCAGATCCTTCATGACAAACTCAGCCATAGGGCTGCGGCAGATGTTGCCGTGACATACAAAAAGCAGTTTTTTCATGCTGTCCTCCCGGGGGCGGCGTAACTGCGCCGCAATGTAAACCCATTCTACCACATTTTCGGCCTGAAAAAAAGCAGGCGCGTTTCCGCGCCTGCCGTGTTTACAGCAGAATAGCCAGCAGCCAGCATACCGTGGCCCCCAGGGCACCGCCGGCGGCATACACCGGGGCGGGGATCTTCCGGCATACCCGCCGCCAGCCGGAGGAGCGCTTGAGGTAGCCGTCGGCCGCCCGGCGGGCCTCCTGGAGCACCGCCTCGGCGGAGGCCCCCTTGCCGAAGGCGTCCTCCTTCACGATAAAAATGGCCTGTTCAAAAAATCGGGGGTCGGGGGATTTTACCACAATGACCTGCCGGGATACGCCCTGTACCACCTGCCCACATCCTTTCCTGTTTTGTACCAGTATTTCCAAAAACCACTGGCCCTATGCAGGCAGGAAGGGATTGGCGTACATAACCGGCCCGCTGCCGCCGTACACTACCTCCAGTGAGATTGGAGGGGTAGGTATGAACAGACGCAGGCGCATCGCGGCACTGGCTCTGGTGTTCGCGGTCAACATTTCCCTCATCGCCTTTGCCCAGCAGGCCCAGGCGGCCACCTACCGGCAGGGCTCCAGCGGGGAGCAGGTGCGGGTGATCCAGACCAAACTGAAGAACTGGGGCTACTACGACGGGGCGGTGGACGGGGTATTCGGCAGTCAGACCACCCAGGCGGTGAAGTATTTTCAGCGGAAAAACGGCCTGACCGCCGACGGCATCGTGGGACCCGCCACCCTGAAGGCCCTGGGGATGTCGGGCGGGGGTTCGCCTGCCCAGGATACCAGCGTGGATCTGCTGGCCCGGGTGATCTCGGCGGAGGCCCGGGGGGAGCCCTACAGCGGCCAGGTGGCGGTGGGGGCGGTGATCCTCAACCGGGTGGAGCACCCCTCCTTCCCCAACACCATTGCCGGGGTGGTGTACCAGCCGGGGGCATTCACCTGCATGGTGGACGGCCAGTTCAATGAGCCGGTGGCGGAATCGGCAGTGCGAGCGGCCCGGGACGCCCTTAACGGGGTGGACCCCAGCGGCGGGGCCATCTATTATTTCAACCCCGCCACCGCCACCAGCAGCTGGATCTGGAGCCGGCCTCTCATCCTCCAGATCGGCAACCATCGATTCTGTGCCTGAGCGCGGGCGGCCTCCGCCCGCTACATATCAAAGGGCCGCCCGGTACAGAGGCAAGTAGCGCAGCACGCCGTCCACCCGCTCCGAGGAGAAGAGGGTGAGCCGGTTTACCTCTGTTTCCAGGGTGGGGAAAAGTCCGGGGATGGTAAGGGGCTCCAGCCCGGCGGGAGAGCGCACCTTCCGGGCCAGGGTGATGTGGGGGCGATAGGGCCGCCGTTCCGGGGAAAAACCGGCCTCTCTCAGGGCGGCCTCCAGCTGCCGCTGGGCGGTCATCAGGCCGGGGAGGGGCTCCGCTCCCAGCCACCAGATATCCCCGCCCTTTTTGGAAAAACAGCCGGGAGAGGCGGAGCGGAGGGCAAAGGGGGGCGCGTCCACCTGGTCCAGGGCGGCGGCAGCTGCCTCCGCCCGGTCGGTCTCCCCCAGAAAGACCAGTGTGAGATGATAGTTGTCCCGCCGGGTGAAATTGGCCCGCACCCCGGCCTTCTTCAGCGCGGCGGCCCCCCGGTCCAGCGCTTCGCGCCAGACGGTTGGCAGCTCCACGCCCAGAAACAGACGCATAAAGACCGCCTCCTTTGCCCACAGTATAGCAAAGGAGGCGGTCTGTTACAAGGGTCAGGGCTCCATGTGGCGGCCCAGGAAGCCGGCGATGGTCTGAACCAGCTTGTACTGGGTTTCGCTGCCGTGGAGAGCTCCCTCGGTACCGGCAAAGAGTACGCAGCCCAGCACATCCCCTTCCGAGAGGATAGGGGCGGCGCAGGACACCAGATAGGCGTCGTTGCCCTCGCACACGGGGATGGGAGCGGAGCCCTCCTTGTGTTGGTAGATCTGGCGGCCCTCCATGATCTGCTCCAGGGCGGGAGAGATCTGCTTGTCGGCCAGATCCCGCCGTCCGCTGCCGGCCACGGCGATGCAGCTGTCCCGGTCGGTGATGACAGCAATCTCGCCGGTGGTCTTGTTCAGGGTCTCGCACATATGGCCGGCAAAGTCCCCCAGCCCGCCCATGAGGGAGTACTTTTTAAAGATGACGCCGCCGTCCTTGTCGGTGTAGATC
>NZ_NFIB01000017.1:0-62283 GCF_002159385.1 Flavonifractor sp. An52 | reverse complement strand
CATCGGCCAGCTTCAGCACATCGGCTTTATATTCCGCGTCGTATTTCTGTCCCATCTGCTACACCCTTTCTGTGTTTTATTATATCACCTTGGGTGTGCGGTTTTAGTGTATCACTCCAGAGCCGTCTGGCCCAGCGGTGGTCGGAATCAGGCCCTTCGCACCTTTCTTCATCTGCTGGAGGATACCCTGCACCTGCCGGAACCTGAAAACGCATAGCACATCAGTTTTCAAAGCGACCTGACACAACTACAGGCGACCACTTTGACCACTATCCATCCCAGAGGCGGACAAGCTCAAAAAGAGAAACGAGGCCCTGCCCGGCAAGATGCCGGGCAGGGCCTCGTTCTCACTCACAGTTTTTGTACCTCCGCCCAAGATTCTCAGTCCGCCTCCTGAAAAGAGACCGTCAGTTCCTCTTTGGGCTGCCCTAAGTACTGCCTGGATTCCTCCAGCCGCTCCTCCATCCTGGCTACTTCCGTCTGGATGTCCTCCCGGCTTTTTCTGCGATTCCAGCGCAGGAACATATGGTAGCGCTGCTGAAGCGACTCCATCTTGGGCGGAAACCGGATCTCTTCACCATTGATCCAGTTGCCCTCCAACTCATTGCGGCAGATCTCGTCGTCCATCACCGCCATATAGAGCGCGTATCGGGTATATTCTTCCAGCGGAATGCGTCTTCTCCGCCGGCAATAAACCACGCCTGCCACGCAGGCGCCCAAAATACCAAGTCCTGCCGCTGTTTTCAGTTTATTCATCGTCGTATTTATCCCCCAACGAATTTAATCTGCTTTCCGGTCCGTTCCTCCAAAAACCGGCGGAACTCCGCCACACTTCCACCCTCCAGCCCCTCTTTTTCAAAAGCACTGGCATGGTTTTTCCCCATAATAAAAAAGATGTATGCTCTGCTCTCTGCCAGCACAGTGACCTTATCATACTTCCACTGTGTCACAGCTCCGGCGATTTTGGTCTCAAAGCAATCCTGATGAAACGTGGTACTGCTGAACTCCGTGCCGGGCAGCGCCCGCCGCCGGGCAATATAGCCGTTCAGCCAATCCTGCTTCCACTGTACTGCCAGCAGAAAAACGATCACCACTCCGTTGGTACCCACATACCAGGGATCGTCCCAGGACGCATAGATGGACAGCAGGCAAATACCAATCAGGACGGCACAGACCACCTTGAGCCACAGATTGGTCCTGGCCCGGACGGTTTTTCGCAGTGCTCTGGCCATGGCGGTCAGGGTCTTTTGGGAATATCGGGTGCTGCATACAAACTCCATAACAGCCCTCCTCCATCCTGCAATTCTGATGTAAGCAGTATATCAGATGGCAGGCAGGGATACAGAAAGGTTTTCTGAAGGCTGTCTTAACAATCCTAAAGGTTGCCCCTCCTGTGCCGTTCCCCATTCTTGCACCGCTGTAGAAACTATGGTATCATACCATTTCACAGGAGGGATCGCCATGCCAGACTCCACCATTACCAAAAAAGCGCTGGCTCAGGCGCTGAAGGAGCTCATGCGGGAAATGCCCATTGAAAAAATCAATGTGGCCTTTATCTGCCAGCGGTGCGGCATGAAACGGCAGAGCTTCTATTACCATTTCCGGGATAAATACCACCTTATTAACTGGATCTTTGATTCTGAGATAGGTGCGGTACTACGGGACAGTCCTGACGCCGCTCAGGAAGATCCCTGGGATAAGTTCCAACAGCTATGCGACTATTTCTATGAAAACCGGGTCTTTTATCGATCCGCGCTGCAAGTGAAGGGGCAGGACTCCTTTCTCGTTCATTTTCAACGAAGCGTCTTTTCCATTTTCAAACACTACTTCTCCTTCCTGCCGGCAGACGGAAAATGTGACGAATTTACCGCCAACTTTTTTGCTGACGCTATTGTCTGCTGCATTGCACGGTGGATCCTGTCAAGAAACGGGATGCTACCCGAAGAATTCACCCGGAACGTAAAGCAGCTGGGCGCCGTGATTCGCTTCGCGGAACAGCGTTCCTCATTTCCCGCCGAATCTTTTGACTTGTAATGTTTATAGAGAAACTGCAACATCCCCTGGGCCATCCTGCTGGACCCCACCTCCGCCTGCAATATGCACTGCACCGGCTGCTGGGCGGCGGAATACGGTCACCAACTCAACCTGAGCCTGGAGGATCTGAACTCTATCATCACCCAGGGCAAAAAGCTGGGCACCTATATGTACATTTACACCGGCGGCGAGCCGCTGGTACGCAAAGGGGACATCATAAAGCTCTGCGAAATGCACCCGGACTGTATGTTCCTGTCCTTTACCAACGGCACTCTGATCGACGAGGCTTTCTGTCAGGAGATGCTGCGGGTGAAAAACTTTGTCCCCGCCATCTCCCTGGAGGGCTTTGAGGCCGCAAACGACTCCCGGCGGGGAGAGGGTGTCTATCAGAAGGTCCACGCGGTCATGGCTCTGCTGAACTCCCACAATCTGCCCTTCGGCATCTCCACCTGCTATACCAGCCGCAATGTGGACGACGTAAGCAGCGAACGGTACTTTGACCAGCTCATTGACAGCGGTGCCCTGTTCGCCTGGTTCTTCCACTATATGCCCGTGGGCAACGACGCCGCCGTGGAGCTGCTGCCCTCCCCGGAGCAGCGGTCCAAAATGTACCATGCCATCCGCACCTTCCGCTCCACCAAGGCCATCTTCACCCTGGACTTCCAGAACGACGGCGAATATGTGGGCGGCTGCATCGCCGGCGGCCGGCGGTATCTCCACATCAACGCCAAAGGCGATGTGGAGCCCTGTGTGTTTATCCACTATTCCAACGTAAATATCCACGATGTAAGTTTGCTGGACGCCCTGAAATCTCCTCTCTTCCAGGCCTATCACCGCAGTCAGCCCTTCAACAATAATATGCTCCGCCCCTGCCCTATGCTGGAAAACCCGGAGTTCTTACCCAAAATGGTAGCCGAAACTGGGGCTGTCAACACCGACTACCAAAGTCCGGAAAGCCCGGAGCATCTGTGCGAAAAGACGATTCCTTATGCCCAACGGTGGAAACCGGTAGCCGATGCGCTCTGGCAGGAATCTCATTCCCAACAGCCTTCATAATCCATATCCAGCCCTTCTCTCCAAAACGATCCCCCCAGCGCGTCTGCAAACAGCCGCGTTGGGGGGATCGCCGCGTTACGTGGTAACCGTGCCCCTCACTCTTTTGCCCGATACAGGCGGCAGGGGCGGCCGCCTGTATCGTAATTGATGGTGCTGAAGGCCTCTCCCCGCTCCACCAGGTAGTTGGCATAGCGGCGCACCGTCACCACCGACAAATTGGTCTGTTTGGAGAGGGCCTCGCTGGGCAGTCCCTGGGGCGGCGCGGCCCGGAGACAGGATCGGATGAGCCGCAGGGTGCTCTCCTGGAGGCCCTTGGGGGCGCTGTGCTCCCCGGACTCCGGCGGGGCAAACAGTTTATCCAGCTCTCCCTGAGTCACTTCCTCCCCCATGACCGCCTCCCGGTGGCGGCAAAAGGTATCCAGCGCCTGCTGGAATCGCTCGTATGTAAAGGGCTTGACCAGATAGTCCACCACTCCCATTTTAAGCAGCTGGTCCACGGTGGCGGCATCGTTGGCGGCAGTGACCATGATAGCGTCTACAGGGATGGCCCTCTCCCGGAGGGCGTGAAGGAGCTCCACCCCGGTAAACAGCGGCATATAGACATCCAGCACCACCAGATCCGCCGGATTCTGAGCCAACCACTCCAGGGCGGCCCGTCCGTCCTGAAAGGTCTGGATCACCCGAAACCGTGGGTCTTTCTCTGTAAAAGTCCGGTCCAGCAACGAAACCATGGGATCGTCTTCCACAATCACAACGCGATACATCCAAACTCACTCTCCGTCCTCCGGGACCTCCTCCCGGCAAAAGCTCACAAAAAACGATGTGCCCACTCCCGGCTCCGATTCCACCCGGATCTGCCCGTGATAGGCCTCCACCACCTCCTGGACCAATGCCAGGCCGGTACCCCGGCTGCGGCCCTTGGTGGATACCCCCCGCTGAAACAGAGTCTGACGCAGGGCCGGGGAGATGCCGGGCCCGGTGTCCTCCACGCACAGCAGCAGACTGTCCTCGCTCTCCCGGATGCTCACCGACACCTCTTTGATGGCACGGCGGGACTGGTTGAGCACCTCGATGGCGTTTTCGATCAGATTGCCCAGAATGGTCACATAGGCCTCCGGCGGCAGCCAGAGGCTCTCCTCACTGAGGGTGCTCTCCCGGTCCAACCGCAGATGGATACCCAGTTCGTTGGCCCGGCTGGTCTTACCTACCAGCAGCGCCCCCACCGAGGGCTGGCGAATCTGGTTCATAATGCGGCTCACCGCCACCCGCTGGGTCCGGGTGGTATCCATAATGTACTCCTGGGCCTTTTCCGGCTCTCCGATCTGGAGCAGACCCAGGATCACATGGAGCTTATTCATAAATTCATGGGTATAGGCCCGCATAGCCTCCACCATATGCTGCACGCCCGTCAGATCATCCGCCATACGGGTCAGTTCGGTGCGGTTGCGGAAGATGCTCACCGCACCGGCCAGCGTTCCATTCTCATACAGCGGCATCCGGTCAGCCAGGACCCGGATCTCCTTCAGGGAGTTCATACTCACGTTGTACTCCGACTGGCCGGTGCGGAGGATGCGGTCCAGCGTGGAACGGGGATAGACCTCATGGAGGGGCCGGCCTACGGCAGTCTGCCGTTCAATGGAGAGCATCTCCGCCGCCGCCTTGTTGAGAAAAATCACCTTCTGCTCTGCATCGATGGCCAGGATACCCTCCTCAAGCGCGTCCAGGATATCCTCCCTCTGGTGGAACCGGCGGGCAAAGGCGTCCGGCTCATAACCCATCAGAGACTGCTTGATGCTGCGGGACAGGCGCATGGCCAGCAGAGAACCCAGCACTGCCGCCACCACACCCACCGCCAGCAGGCGAAGCACCGTGTGCAGACCCACCAGAGCCATGCTGCGGAAGTAGACTCCTACAATGACGAAGCCGATCACTTCCCCCGCCTCGTCCCGCACAGGGGCATAGGCGGAGTGGTCCGAGCCCATGGGCCCCGTCTCATTGGAGGTGTAGGGAGCCGCACCGGCCAGCGCCGCCTGCTGGGCCGTCCCCACATAGGAGGTGCCGATCAGGGTGCTGTCCGGCACATAGAGCAATTTGGACTGGGTGTCCCCCACCAGGATCAAGTCAATATCGGAAGTACGGCTGGTGGTTTCGTCCAGATAATCGGACAGCTCCTCTATAGTACGCTCCCCCTGCAGGGCCTCCTGGATCATAGGTACCTGGGACAGAATGGACGCGGAATTGAGCAGATTGTTGTCAAGAGCCGTCTGTTCACTGCGCAGGGTAAAATAGAGGGTCCCGCCTATGGAAAGAGCAATGGATACGATGACAATCACCAGGTTCATCCGCATCAACCGGGCACGGATGGAGGATCTGGCCTGTGTGGACATAGACACCCGCCTCCTTTGTTACCAGTATAGGAAAAACCGCGAAGCCTGTCAAACAAAAGCCGGCAGCCGTCCCAGGCATACTTTTGCGCCAAAGCGCAAATGATGCGGATAAGCCCTGACAGCGCCTTCTGTGGAACCATAGCATCTTTTTCCATTCTTTTGCGCTTTCCTTTTGGTAACTCTCATTAAAAGCTTATTTTCCGTGTATTTTCATTACTTTTTTTACTTTCAAAAGGGTTACGGAAATTTGGACCAGGTAGTAAGATAAGGCCTGCGAAAACGAGGTGATGTGTTTGGATGCATTCAAGGAATCCCTGGTGGAGGAGTTGGGAAACCACACCGCTTTCACCATCCCGCTGTTTGGAGGCATTCCGGTGGCGGAGTCGGTGGTGGTAACCTGGATCGTCATGGCTGTGCTGGTCATTGCGGTGCTGCTGCTGACCCGGAACCTGAGCGTACGCAATCCCGGCAAGGTCCAGATCGCCCTGGAGAGCGCGGTGCAGTTCCTCAACGGCTTCGTCAAGACCAACATCGGCAGTCACTGGCGGCCTTTTGCCCCCTACCTGGGCACGGTGGCGCTGTATATCGGTTTTGCCAATATCATTGGCATCTTTGGTCTGACGCCGCCTACAAAGGACATCAGCGTGACCACCGCCCTGGCCCTGATGAGTATGCTGCTCATCTATGGCTCCCAGTTCCGGTACAACGGTCTGCTGGGCGGACTGAAGAAGTTCGCCGCGCCCATGCCGCTGCTGCTCCCCATCAATCTGATGGAGGTCATCATCCGGCCCCTGGCGCTGTGTATGCGTCTGTTCGGCAACGTATTGGGCGCATTCATCATCATGGAGATGCTCAAATTTGTGGTCCCGGTATTTCTGCCGGCGGTATTCAGCATCTACTTCGACCTGTTTGACGGGTTAATCCAAATGGTCGTCTTTGTGTTCCTGACCACACTGTTCACCGGCGAGGGCATCAAAGAGGAAGAGTAAGGCACATTCATCCAAGAAACATTTGATTTACAGGAGGAAATTATCATGTCTATGGCTATCATTGCTGCCGCAATCGCAGTCTTCACCGGCATCGGCGCCGGTATCGGCATCGGCTTCGCCACCGGCAAGGCCAGCGAGGCCATTGCCCGTCAGCCCGAGGCCTCCGGCAAGATCAACAGCGCTCTGCTGCTGGGCTGCGCCCTGGCAGAAGGTACCGCCATCTTCGGCTTCATCACCGCTCTGCTCATCATCTTCGTCGGTTAAAGGGGGCGCCCCCAATGCTGGAGTTCCATCTTTCCACCATTCTCTTCACCATTATCAACCTGCTGATACTCTTTTTCCTGCTGAAGAAGTTTCTCTTCGGCCGTGTCAACGCCGTGCTGGAACAGCGGGCCGCTCTGGTGAAGGGCGAGATCTCCTCCGCGGAGGAAAATAACCGTCAGGCCGAAGCGCTGAAGGCCCAGTACGAGGGCAAGCTGACCGACGCCCGGCATGAGGCCGCCAAGATCGTGGCCGACGCCCAGAACCGGGCCCAGCGTGTCTACGAGGGCAAGATGGCCGAAGCAGAGACCGACGCCAAGCGTCTGCGCAGCGAGGCTGAGGCCCAGATCGCCGAGCAGCGGGACGCCATGCTGCGGGGCGCCCGGAACGAGGTGGCCTCCCTGGCCCTGCTGGCAGCCGCCAAGGTGGCCCAGCGGTCTATGGACGGCGACGACGACAAGGCCTTTGTAGATACATTCCTGTCGGAAGTGGGTGAGCAGGCATGAATGAGTTGGCCCGCCGCTATGCAGAGGCACTCTATGCCGTCTCCCCCGATGAGGAGACCCTGCAAGCCACCGCTCAGGCCATGATGGCGGACGCCCCTCTGTGGGAGGCCCTGTGCTCCCCCGCCGTCCAGGCCTGGGAAAAGGAGCGTGTTCTGGACCGGCTGCCCATTCTGGACGGCCACGGTCTGCTGATGCGTTTTTACCGCCTGCTGGCGGAAAAGGGCCGTATGACTCTGCTGCCCGACATTCTGGAAGCCTTCCATGACAAGGCCCTAGCTCAGCGGGGGGCGGTCCGCTGCCGCCTGACCTGCGTCCGTGTCCCCGATGAAGCGGAGCAGGAAAAGCTGAAACAGGCCCTGTGCCGGCTCCACCACAAGGCTGATGTGGTCTTTGAGATCCGCATGGATCCGTCTCTGCTGGGCGGATTCACGCTGGAGCTGGAGGGCGTAACCTATGACAAGAGCGTCCGGGGCGCACTGGCCGGTCTGAGCCGGCAACTGGAAGAGAGGCGAATGGCATGAAAACCAATCCCGAAGAAATCGTCTCCATCCTGCGGGAGGAGATTCAAGGGTATGATACCCGCGTACGGCGGGATGAGACCGGCACCGTGCTGGAAGTAGGCGACGGCATTGCCACCGTCTACGGCTTGGACAAGGCGGTATACGGCGAACTGGTAGAGCTGGACACCGGCGTCAAGGGCATGGTCATGAACCTGGCCCGGGACAGCGTGGGCGTGGTACTGCTGGGCAGCGACGCCGGTGTCCGGGAGGGCACCGTGGTACGCCGCACCGGCCACCCTGCCGACGTGCCCGTGGGCGACGGCCTGATCGGCCGCGTCGTAGACGTGCTGGGCCAGCCCATCGACGGTCTGGGCCCCATTGAGGCCACCGAAACCCGCCCCATTGAGCATGAGGCCAGCGGCGTAGTCAGCCGCGAGCCGGTGAACGTCCCCCTTCAGACCGGTATCCTGGCCATTGACGCCATGGTACCCATCGGCCGGGGCCAGCGTGAGCTCATCATCGGCGACCGGCAGACCGGCAAGACCGCCATCGCCGTGGACACCATTCTGAACCAGAAGGGTCAGGATGTGATCTGCATCTATGTGGCCATCGGCCAGAAGGCCTCCACCGTGGCCCGTATTCAGGATACCCTGAAGAAGCACGGCGCCATGGACTACTCCATCATCGTCTCCTCCACCGCCAGTGAGTCCGCCCCCCTCCAGTACATCGCCCCCTATTCCGGCGCGGCCATGGGCGAGTACTTCATGAGCAAAGGCAAGGACGTGCTCATCGTCTACGACGATCTGAGCAAGCACGCGGTGGCCTACCGTACCCTCTCCCTGCTGCTCAAGCGGTCCCCCGGTCGTGAGGCCTATCCCGGCGACGTGTTCTACCTCCACTCCCGGCTGCTGGAGCGGGCCTGCCGCCTTACCAAGGAATACGGCGGCGGCTCTATGACCGCCCTGCCTATCATCGAGACCCAGGCCGGTGATGTGTCGGCCTATATCCCCACCAATGTCATTTCCATCACCGACGGCCAGATCTATCTGGAAAGCGACCTGTTCTTTGCCGGCCAGCGGCCCGCCGTCAACGTAGGCCTGTCGGTATCCCGTGTAGGCGGCTCCGCCCAGACCCGGGCCATCAAAAAGACCGCCGGTACCCTGCGTATCGACCTGGCCCGGTTCCGTGAGCTGGAGGTCTTTACTCAGTTTGCCTCCGATCTGGACCCCGCCACCCAGCAGGCTCTGGACCACGGCCGCCGCCTGCTGGAGCTGCTGAAGCAGCCTCTGTACAACCCCATGCCGGTAAGCCGCCAGGCCATCATCCTCTATGCTGCCACCAACGGACTGCTGGACGACGTGCCTCTGGACAAGGTACGCTCCTTCGTGCTGGACTTTGCCCAGGAGATGGGGCAGGAACACACCGACGTGGTGGACGAGATCCAGTCCACCGGCAACCTGAGCGGCCCGGCCATTGAGACCATCCGCTCGGTGCTGGACAACGCCAAGAAACGGGTGAGCGCCACATGGCAAGCATAAAAGAGATCCGCACCCACATCAAAAGCGTGGAGCAGACCCTGAAGATCACCAACGCCATGTATCTCATCTCCTCCTCCAATCTTCAGAAGGCCCGGAAGCAGCTCACCGATGTGGAGCCCTACTTTCAGAAGATCGAGACCACCATCTCCGACATTCTCCACCATTCTCCGGAGATCAGTCACGTTTTCTTTGACAAGCGTCCCAGCGTTCAGCCGGAGGACCGCAAGATCGGCTATATCGTCATCACCGGCGACAAGGGCCTGGCAGGCGCCTACAACCACAACATTCTGAAGCTGGCCGAGCAGAAGATGAGCCAGCATCCCCATACCAGTCTCTTCGTGGTGGGTCAGGTGGGCCGCTCCTATTTTCAGGAGCACGGCATCCCCATCGATGTGGAGTTTCTCTATACCGCCCAGGACCCCAACATGGGCCGGGCCCGGGATATGGCCGAGCTGATGATCGACCTCTATCTGGAGGAACAGCTGGACGAGGTCTATATCCTCTTCACCCGCATGGTGAATACCTTCCGCATGGAGCCCACCGTCCACAAGCTGCTGCCTCTGGACCCGGACGTCTTTCCCGACTATGAGAAAAACCGGGACACCTACAATCGGGACGTGGTATACGTCCCCTCCGTCAAGGCGGTTATGGACCGCCTTGTGCCCGGCTATGTGAAGGGCGACATCTTCGGCGCTCTGGTGGAATCCTACTGCTCGGAGCAGAACGCCCGCATGACCGCCATGAAATCCTCCAGCGACAATGCCCGGGCCATGCTGCAAAATTTGAATCTGTCTTATAACCGGGCCCGCCAGGCCGCCATCACCCAGGAGATCACCGAGGTGGTGGGCGGCGCCCAGGCCGCACTGTAAAAAGTCCAAGGGAGATTACGATATGAAGGAAAACAAGGGAACCATTGTACAGGTCATGGGACCTGTGGTGGACGTGGCCTTTGATCAGGGCAGCCTGCCCCAGATCAAGGAGGCCCTGGAGGTCCAGCTGAACGGCCAGCGCCAAGTCATGGAGGTGGCCCAGCACATGGGGGGCGACACCGTCCGCTGCATCATGCTCTCCCCCAGCGAGGGCCTGGGCCGCGGCATGGAGGTCATCGCTACCGGCGCTCCCATCTCCATCCCCGTGGGCGAAGGCGTGCTGGGCCGGATGTTCAACGTCCTGGGTGACGCCATTGATGAGAAGGGGCCGGTGAATGCCAAGGAAAAATGGTCCATCCATCGCCAGCCCCCCGCCTTTGAAAACCAGCGTCCCGTGGTGGACATTTTTGAGACCGGCATCAAAGTCATCGATCTGCTGGCCCCCTACGCCAAGGGCGGCAAGATCGGCCTGTTCGGCGGCGCCGGCGTGGGCAAGACCGTGCTCATTCAGGAGCTCATCCACAACATCGCCACCGAGCACGGCGGCTACTCCATTTTTACCGGCGTAGGCGAACGTACCCGTGAGGGCAACGACCTGTGGCGGGAAATGACCGAATCCGGCGTCATTGAAAAAACCGCCCTGGTCTTCGGCCAGATGAACGAGCCCCCCGGAGCCCGTATGCGGGTGGCCCTTACCGGCCTGACCATGGCCGAGTACTTCCGGGATCAGGAGAAGCAGAACGTGCTGCTCTTCATCGACAACATTTTCCGTTACGTTCAGGCTGGCTCCGAGGTGTCCGCCCTGATGGGCCGGATGCCCTCCGCCGTGGGCTACCAGCCCACCCTGGCCAACGAGATGGGCGCTCTCCAGGAGCGCATCACCTCCACCAAGGACGGTTCCATCACCTCGGTACAGGCCGTCTACGTCCCCGCCGACGACCTGACCGACCCCGCCCCTGCCACCACCTTTGCCCACCTGGACGCCACCACCGTTCTCTCCCGTAAGATCGTGGAGCAGGGCATCTACCCCGCGGTGGACCCCCTGGAGTCCACCTCCCGTATTCTGGAGCCCGACGTGGTGGGCCAGCGGCACTATAAGATCGCCCGTGGCACCCAGGAGCTGCTCCAGCGCTACCGGGAGCTTCAGGACATCATCGCCATCCTGGGCATGGAGGAGCTGAGCGAGGACGACCGGCGCACCGTGGAGCGGGCCCGCCGCATCCAGCAGTTCTTCTCCCAGCCCTTCTCTGTGGCCGAGCAGTTCACCGGCCTGGAGGGCCGTTATGTGAAGCTGGAGGATACCCTCCGCTCCTTTGAGACCATCCTGGGCGGCGAGCTGGACAAATACCCCGAAGCCGCCTTCAGCAACGTGGGCAACGTGGACGAGGTCATTGCCAAGGCCAAGAAGATGGGGGCGGTATAAATGGCCCAAACCGGTACCTTTACCCTGGAGATCATTACCCCCGAGCGCCAGTTCTACATCGGCCCCGCCGAAGCCCTGGTTCTTCCCGCTGTGGACGGCCAGATGGGCATCTACCCCGGCCACGAACCGGTGGTCACCGCCGTGGAGCCAGGGGAGCTGCGCTACAAGGTGGAGAACAAGTGGGAGCCTGCCGCTGTGGGAGCCGGCTTTGCCGAGATCAAGCCGGACTATGTGATCCTGCTGGTGGGTTTCGCCGAACATCCCGAGGAGATCGACCGGAAGCGGGCCGAGGCCGCCAAGCTGCGTGCCGAGGAGCGCCTGCGCCAGAAGCAGAGCGTCCACGAGTATTACCATTCCAAAGCCGCCCTAGCCCGGGCCATGGCCCGCCTGAAAACCAGACGCTGAGATATCCCTCTCTATTTTACTTTGACAAAAATCCTGTAACCCATAAGGTTACAGGATTTTTGTCATCTCTTTTCCCTGTTCTATTCTTTTTTAACAATCTTGCATATTGCACATTGGGTAAACTTTATATAAAATGGGACTATAGAAGAAATCCTTCGTATCAAATCATTTTATCCCATATTGTTACTTCAGATTGCTTGCGCGATGCCGCTCCATATCAAGATAGAGAGAGAGGCTGTATTTTATGGAAAAAAGAAGGCAAAGATTGCTGAAGCAGCTCTGGGCAGAGCAGGACAAGGCCTATGCCTTGATGGAGGAATATGATTCCCTTCCCCACCACTACGGCAACTACATCCTTTTTCAGGCGGAGGGCGACATCATCAGTCTGATTGCCGCCTATCCCGGCATTACGGTCACAGATCTTTCCAATATTCTGAAAAAGACCACCAGCGCCTGCTCCCAGAGCGTACGCAAGCTGTGCGACAAGGGCCTGGTGGAACAGCGGCGCAATTCCGCCAACAAGCGGCTTTACAACCTGTTCCTCACCGCCGAGGGAGAGGAACTCAGCAAAGCCCATCAGAAGTTCAACCGCACCAGCCAGAAGATTACCTTTGACTTGCTGTCTGATTTTACAGAAGAGGAACTGGAACATCACATTGCCGTCCAGAAGAAGCTGAATGAGGCATACCAGGGTGATATTCAGCGCAGTCGGGAAAATTTCTTTGTCTACCGGAAAGAGGAGGATTGACCTCTTTCCTTGATCGCCATGTTCCAAATACTCCCTGCTGTATGGCAGCGGGGCCTTTATAGCTGCAATAGGACGGGACCGGATCAAATAATGATCCGGTCCTGTCCTATTATGTCATAAAAATATGGATGCCCCATTGAATATTACCAGCATTGGTTTATAATGGACTTAAACATTAAGCAGCTTTATAACATATAGGGAAGGTGTCTCTCCATGACATATGACTTTACATCCATTATGGACCGGCATAACCTGGACGCAAGCGCGGTGGACTGCATCGGGGATGATTACTACGGCATGGAGCCTTCGCTGCCCAAGGAAGGCTTCGACGCCATTCCCATGTGGATCGCGGACATGAATTTTCCCGCCTGTCCCTCCATTGTAAATGCCCTGATGGAGCGGGTCAAACACCCCGCCTTCGGCTACTTTGTACCCAGACAGGCCTACTTTGATGAGATCATCCAGTGGCACCAGCGCCGCAATGGGGTTTCCGGGCTGAAGGCAGAGCACATCGGCTACGAAAACGGTGTACTGGGCGGGGTCATCAGTGCTCTGAACGTACTGTGCTCCAAAGGGGATCATGTTCTGGTCCACGCCCCCACCTACATTGGCTTTACCATGTGCCTGGAGAACAACGGCTACCATATTGTCCACTCTCACCTGGTGAAAGATGAAAACAGGGTATGGCGCATGGATTTTGAGGATATGGAGCGCAAAATTATAGAGAACCAAATTCACGCCATGATCCTGTGCAGTCCCCACAACCCCTGCGGCCGGGTGTGGGAGCGCTGGGAGCTGGAACGTGCCATGGCCATCTTTGAAAAGCATCATGTCTATGTCATTGCCGACGAGATCTGGTCCGACCTGCTGCTGGACGGACACAGACATATCCCCACCCAGTCCGTCAACGACTATGCCCGGCTCCACACCGCCGCCTTTTACGCCCCCTCCAAAACCTTCAATCTGGCCGGTCTGGTGGGAGGCTACCACATCATCTACGATCCCTGGCTCCATGACCGCGTTCTGAAAGAGTCCTCCCTCTCCCACTATAACGAGATGAACGTACTGTCCATGCACGGATTGATCGGGGCCTATCAGCCCGAGGGCTATGTCTGGGTGGATGAGCTGTGCCAGGTACTCTCACAAAATATGCATTACGCGGTGTCCTTTATTCACAATCGATTCCCCGGTCTGGACATTACCATGCCGGAGGGCACCCATATGCTTTTCATCGACTGCTCCCAGTGGTGTGAGGCCCATGGAAAAACCCTTGACGATGTGCTCCACGCCTGTTGGGATGTGGGGGTGGCGCTTCAGGATGGCCGAATGTTCCATGGTCCCTGTCATATCCGTATGAATCTGGCCCTCCCCTTCTCCCGAGTTCAGGAGGCCTTCGACCGACTGGCACACTATGTATTTCTGCCCTGAAAAACCATCCGGGCCGGTGGGATACCCCCACCGGCCCGGATGGTTTTTTATGCCGCGGCCCGCTCAGCCAGCAGTTTACAGATCCGGCGCAATCCTTCCTCCAGTATAGATTTGGGACAGGCCAGATTCAGGCGAATAAAGCCGTCGGAATTGGTCACAAACATATCGCCGCCTTCCAGCAGCACACCTGCCTCCCGGGCAAACAACATGGGCAGATCCTCGTCGGGCGACACATAGGCCGACACATCCACCCAGCCCAGATAGGTGGCCTCGGAGATCCGGTACTTGGCTAGCGGCAGATTCTGGGCCAGGTATTGGCCCACAAACCGGAAGTTCTCATCCAGATAGAGCTTCAGCTGAGTCAGCCAGTCCTCGCCGTACTGATAAGCTGCCTTGACCGCCTCCACACTCAGAGGATTCTGCCAGTCGTAGTGCCGCTCCTTCCAGACTTTCATCACCTTCAGATTGGGAATAACGATGTTGGCCAGCATAAAGCCCGCCATATTGAAGGTCTTGCTGGGGGCCATACAGGTGATAATCTGATCACTGTCGGGATACAGCTTGGCCAGCGGCGTGTGCTTCAGCCCTGTGCGGATCAGATCGCAGTGGATCTCGTCGGAGACAATGAGCACGCCGTGGTCAAAGCAGATCTCCGCCACCCGTCTCAGCTCCTCCTCCGTCCAGATGCGTCCGGACGGGTTGTGGGGATTGCAGAAGAAAAACAGCTTCACCGCAGGATCGGCCGCCTTGGCCTCCAGATCCTCAAAGTCGATGGTGTAGTAGTTGTCCCGGTTAATCAGGTTGCTGCACACCAGTTCAATGCCGTGATAGTCCGCCGCGTGCTTGAAATAGCTGTAGGCCGGGGTGAGGGTGAGAATCTTCTCCCCCGGCTTGCAGACATACTCCGCCAGCTCATACAGAGCCGGGACCACACCGGCGGCGGTAAACAG
The DNA here is from genome assembly GCF_002159385.1 of Flavonifractor sp. An52. Lineage (NCBI taxonomy): Bacteria > Bacillati > Bacillota > Clostridia > Eubacteriales > Oscillospiraceae > Flavonifractor > Flavonifractor sp. An52. The sequence continues at coordinate 47,189 of NZ_NFIB01000017.1, read as the reverse complement.
ATGCTCCTTTTTGCAGGACCAACCGTACATCTTTTGGGTCCAGCCCGCAAAGGCCTCATAATATTCCGGGTCAAACACCTTGGTATAGCCGAAGATCCGCTTGTCCAGGCGATCTTTGACGGCGTCAATAATGACCTGGGGGGTGGCAAACTCCATGTCGGCGATCCACATCCGGATAAACTGGTCGTCCGGGAAGGGGAACTTCAGGCTTTGATCGGCGTGGAAAATATACTCCCGGAACCCTTCCAGATTCATGGCGTTGGTATTCCGCCGGTCAATGATCTCATCAAAATTATATTTCATGGGTCAGATACACCTTTCAATCTCAATCGAGCTGGTTTGAATCTGGACCGTCAAGTTTCTTCCAGATAGCGTCTCAGGTTATCAAGTACTTTTTCCCGCAGCAGCCGCCCGGACTGCACCGACTCGCCGGCGATCCGGTCGGGGCAGATCACATTTGGCAGGGAGAAAATGGGGCCGTCCACTCCGCCTATGGCGCCGGCGGTATCTCCGATGTAGAAGTTCCCCGGCTGCTTTAGCCAATGCTCCAACGCCTCCAGCGGATAGGGCGGTGTAAAGGTGGTATTGATCAGCACCTTGCCGTTGCCCAGTCTGGCCAGCGCCTGCTCATCCATCAGCACCGTGTGCTTATGCAGGTGGGTGGTCACCACGTCACAGCGTTCCAGCAAGTCAGGCAGCGGAAGATAGCAGATTCCTCTGGCCTCTGCCTCCGGTTTTCGGGTACGGCTGAAGTAGCAGACATCTGCGTGGAAGAAGCGCAGGGCATCCGCTACCAGGCTTCCCACATCGCCCATGCCGATCACGCCCACCCGCGCCCCGGCAAGCTCCATGGGCTCCGGCCGGAACTGCGCGCCGCCAAATCCGTGGAACAGGCGAACCAGCTCGCTGATGATAAATTCCGGTACGCCCTGATCCCCATACCGGCGGATCCCTGTGACCGTGATGCCTCTGGCATGGGCCGCCTGAATATCCACATTGGCGCTCTCTGGCGTGTACAAACTGCAGCACATTCCGATGTAGCGCAGGTTGGGGCAGCGTTCCATGACCCAGGCCCCGATGGTGCTGGTGTAAAAGACCAGCACCGCGTCCGCGTCGCCGATCCGGCGAAGCATTTCCTCCTGGCTGGCCGGGCTGTCCTGGTAACAGATCACCTCATCTGCCACCTGAGAAAGCTTCTGCACCGCCTGCCGGTCAAACCGGATGGGCTCCACCGCCACCAGTTTGCGAAACTTGTTGGCCATGGTTCTCACCCCTGCTTCTTCAGGGTAAGGGCCTTGGTATACAGGCGGATAAAGTCCTCTTTGGTGGTCATACGGGCGTTATTGGGCCGGTCGCCGCCCTTCATGGCCTCATCGGCCAGCTGATCCAGCGACTGGAGAGTGACCCCCCAATGCTCCAGAGGCTGAATGGGCAGGTTCTCTACCAGGCGGTAGACACACTCCACGCCTTTGCGGGCCCCGTCCAGCACAGACAGGCCGGACACATCCTCACCGAAGAAGGTGGCAATGTCCGCGTAGCGCTCAGGCCAGGCGCCCATATTGAACTCCATCACCACCGGCAGGCAGATGGCGTTGCCCACACCGTGGGGCACATGATACATAGCACCCAGAGGGTGGGCCATGCAGCGGGAGATACCCAGGCTGGCCGAAGTAAAGGCATAGCCGGCCAGCATAATGGGAGATTCGATGGAGGGAATGCGGTAGAACTGGGTCACCAGTCTGGCCCGTTCCACCGAAATGGACGGATTTGTGTTGCGCAGACGCGCCTTTAAAAATTCCACTCGTTCAGATGCCATAACAGATTCCTCCTTTGAAAAGCAGTTTTATCTTGAAGGATCACCGGAGTGATCCAGCTATCCCATTGCCAGACTTACTCATCGTAGTCGTTGTTCAGGTTATAAAAGCATTTCTTCCCTGCCGGAGCCAGCACCTCGTTGGCCACGTCCACCAGATGGAACATATGCTCTGCCGTCGGCTCCTGAATCTCCTCCAGCAGATAGGGCTTACCCAGCAATTTGTATTTGTTGACGCCCAGTTTGTGGTAAGCCAGCAGCTCGTACTTCTGGACCGCCGCCAGGGGCAGGATGAACCGAGCGGTCTCCCGGATATTCTCTTCTGAATCGTTGATACCCGGAATCACCGGCGTGCGGACGATGATCTCATTGCCGTGTTGGCTGATCCGGCGGAGATTTTCCAGAATACGCTCGTTGCGCTGACCCGTCCATTTCAGGTGCTGCTCACTGTCCATATGCTTCAGATCAAAGTAGATAAAATCGATGTAATCCAGGCAGGGGGCAAATTTCTCATAGTCGCCGCAGCCACAGGTCTCAATGGCCACGTTGACGCCATATTCCCTGCACTTTTTGCTGATCGCCAACAGGAACTCCGGCTGCATCAGCGCCTCTCCGCCGGTAAAGGTCACGCCGCCGCCGGAATGCTGAAAGTAAAACCGATCCTGATAGATCCGTTTGAACAGCTGCTCCACCGTATAGTCCTGGCCGTTCAGCTTTCTGGCCTCGGTGGGGCACAGGTCCGCGCACCGTCCGCAGCTGGTGCACTGGTCCCGCTGGTACACCGGCACCCCATTCTCATCCAGCCGGGAAGCACCCGTGGGGCAATTTCGCATACACCCGTTGCAGGCGATGCAGTTCTGAGGATTCAGCGTGATTTCCGGTTCAAAGGAAATTCCTTCCGGGTTGGCACACCAGAGGCAGTGCAGGCCGCAGCCCTTGAAAAAGACCGATGTACGCATCCCCCGTCCATCACGAATGGAGCACTTCTGAATGTTAAAAATCCTTCCGGTTTCCATGCGCAGCCCCCCTTTTCTCTCTTAATTTGCCTCGCCTCAAGAAAGTCATTTTACGCTGTTATTTTTTCCGTATTTGAAACCGCCAAATATTTCTTTTTTCTCAAATCTTCAATAAATATTGACACGTTTTTCTTTTTGTCTTGTTATTAAATAGACAGGCTTATTAACAATCATCTTAACAATCAAGCCGCAAAACTTTTGTTTCTTTGTCACAAATATTAGCACAGAGTTTGCCCAAAATCTAGCGAATATTTCCGATAGTTCCCATCAAAGATTTTCATACTTTACCGTATGAGCACGTCAGGAGGCGCAAGCTGTGGAAACCGACAAATACAAGGTATTTTTAAAGGTCGTTGAGTGCGAAAGTTTCTCCCGTGCCGCTGCAGAACTGGGCTATACCCAGTCTGCTGTCTCCCACTGTATCTATAGTCTGGAGCAGGCCCTGGGCTTTCGCCTGCTGACTCGGGAAGGACGAAAAACCAGATTGACCAGCGCAGGCCAGGAAGCTATGCCGTTTATCATCAAGATCGTAAACAGTCAGACCACGCTGGATCAATGGGCCTCCTTCTACCTGGGTGTAGGCGCCGGTAAGCTCTGCATTGCATCCATCCCCAGCCTGGCCATCCATACCTTTCCGGATATGGTCAAGCGCTTCAATGACCGCTACCCCAATATTCAAATTCAGCTGCTCCATGGCAACTACAGCGACGTGGAACGTCTTTTGGCCAGCGGCACCGTGGAGTTTGGTTTTCTCTCTGTCTCCTCCCAAACCCCGTTTCCATTTGTGACCCTCTATCGGGAAAAGCTGGCTGTTATCCTGCCCCCAGGCCACCCTTTGGCAGAAAAGGAACGTCTTTCCCTGAAAGATCTGGAACCGGAGTCTTTTATCATGCCGGGAGAAGGACCGCGGCATCAGGTAGGTGAACTGATTAAGAACTACAACCTCAACCTGAACGTTAAATATTGCATCAGTGACGATGACATCACCATCTCCATGGTTTCCCGGGGACTTGGTGTGACCATCCTGTCGGAGATGTCCTATCGGGACTACCTGAACTTTCAATTTGAAGTCCGGGATCTTACAGAGGCCCCCTACCGGGATATCGGCATCGCTTACACCGCCTGGGATAATATCTCCCCCATCGGAAAGGCATTTATCAAACTGGCAAAAGAGTCCTTTGCTCCGCTTACTCCTTAAGGTCCAATCATCTTCTGCATAGAAAAAAGCCACTGGAAATTCGCTAGAATTTCCAGTGGCTTTTTTCTTTTTTGATTTGTCCGCTTATCCAGCCCGCTTCTTTTTCTTCCCCAGCAGCAGGGAGGCAAACAGGGAAACCAGCGGCACGGTCAAGATAATGCCCACCGAGCCGGCCACACTCTGGATCAGCTCAATGGCCATGGTATCGCTGTTGATGATCTGAATCAGAGGGTAATGATAGACCTGGAAGAGCAGCAGCATATTGAAGGAGGCGCCCGCAAAGGCCAGGATCAGCGTATTGGCCATGGTGCCCATGGCGTCCCGGCCAATGTTCATCCCCGACCGGAACAGACGGCCGGAGGTAATCTCCGGGTCCACCGTCCGCAGTTCGTGGCAGGCAGAGGAGATGGACATGGCCACATCCATCACCGCCCCCAGGGCGGCGATGAGGATGCCGCTGACCAGCAGGCCCCGGATCTCCAGGGGGCTGTCATAGGCCCGCAGCACCAGTTCCTCCGCCTCCGACATATTGAACCCGCCAATCGGGGTGATGATCCCCACGATCCAGGCGAACAGGCCTGCCGCCGCCACGCCGCATACGCAGCCCAGTCCGGCGCACAGGGTCTTGCGTGAAAAACCGGTCAGCATCAGCAGGGACGCCGCCGCCGTCAGCGCCGCAATAAAGATAGCCGACGGAATGGATGGCGCTCCCTTCAGTACCATGGGAATGAGCAAAAACCAGATACCGGCCAGGGTGTAGGCCAATCCCAGCAGAGCCATGACTCCCTTTTTGCCGCCAATGAGGATCAGCAGTAGAGCAAAAACCACCAGCATCCCCACCAGAACAATACCCCGGTCGTAGTTGGGAATGGAGACCACATATGGGTCCCCATTGTCATCCACATCCAGCCGCACAATGACCCGGGTACCCAGGGAACAGTCCACATTGGCATAGGCGGTGAGGTAATTGATGGCCTCCAGAACGGCCCCCTTGTAGGGACCGCTGAGAATCTCAAGCTCCAAATACTGGCTGCCTACCCGCAGGCCCTCGGTCCATTCATCCGGCTGGGCATCATCGGCCAGGATATCGGTAACGCGGGCAGAAGCAAAGTTTCTCTTCTGGGCCGCAGTCAGCTCCCCATTCTCCGGTTGGAGCAGCACACCCCCCACCACCAGAATGAGCAGCAGGCACAGCCCCACAATCAGCCCTGCAATCCGGCCCTTGCTGGGAGGCCATAGGGGCTGCTTTTCCGGCAGAACAGGCTGCTTTTGTTTCTTTTGTCCCATGGAGCTCTCCTCTCAAGATATAAGGCGGGGCGCCGCCCACCGAGGCAGGCGGCGCCCCGCATACGCAAGTATGGAATCAGTCGTTTTCTGCAAAGCGGGCCAGCATGGCAGCCACTTCCGCACGGGTCGCGTTCCCCTGAGGATTGAGGGTACCGGCGCCAGTACCGATAATGATACCGGTATCCACAGCCCAAGCCATAGCCTGGGCGGCCCAGTCGCTGACAGAACCGCTGTCAGGATAGGCGGTCAGGTCGCACTCAATAACGGGGCTGCCCACAAGACGCCACAGCATGGTGACCAGCTGCTCACGGGACACGGCAGCCTCCAGATTGGTACCGTCGGACACGCCGTTCTCCACCGCCCAGGCCACACCGGCCTCATACCAGGTAGCGCCGGTGGAGGTATCCACGCCATTGTAGCGGGCCAGGATGGTAAGGATCATGGCCCGGCTGGTGGTCATGAAGGGGGAGAACTGGGTGGCAGAGGTGCCGTTCATCAGGCCGTTGTCATAGACGTATTTTACCGCACCGTAGAACCAGTCGTCCACATCCACATCCGTGAAGGGCAGTTCGTTCTCCACACTCTTGGCGGCAAAGGAGGCTTCCACGGTGACGGCGGAGGCGGGCATGGCAAAGGTGTACTTGCCGTCACCCTTGTCGGTGAGCTTGATCTCGTTGCCGTTCTTGTCGGTAACGGTCAGCACATTCAGCTCGTAGCCTTCGTCAGCCTTCACAGTCAGGGTGATGGTCAGGCCCTTGGAGGCGCGGGTGCGACTGGTAGTCACGGTACCGTTGTCGCTGTCCTCCACGGTGATGGCGTAGGTGGTGGAGGTGGGAGGCACATACGCAGGAGGAATGTCCACCGTCTCAGTGCCGCACACGATGTCGGCCCGGTCCCGGACCCGGATGCGGGCGGCGGGGCCGTCAAAGCTGGTGTCATAGGAGGACAGGCCCACCACGGTGATCTCGTGGCCCACCTCCAGATTATTGATGCCCTTGTCCTTGGTGATGTAGCCGTCGATGAACACCCGGGCGTCGTAGCCGCTCTCATCCCGAACCATAATAGTCTGGACCAAGCCCTCTGCCTCCGCAAAGCTGACCACCACACCCTGGATTTTCACCAAGCTGCCCAAATAGGTGGACTCGGCGGCCTCCTTTGTGGTGATAAGCTTGGGCTCCACGGTGCCTTCGCCAATCTTCTCAATAGAGGTCACGGCGATCTGGCGCTCGCCCTGATAGGAAGAGGTGGTACCGGTAATGCGGACCACGTCGCCGATCTTATAGTTGCCCGCCACGGGGAAGGCGTTGATACCGGCGGTGTCGTCCTGAACATAGATGCAGTCGAAGAAGGCGGTATCCTTGTCGTAGCCGGAGGCATTGGAGGTGACCACACCTTCGATGGTGTACTTCACGCCCTCCAGTTCCTGAGCCTGCACCTGCTCGATGGGAGTAACAGTCACGGGATTCAAATAGTTAACCAGATTCTCGCAGATGTTGTAGTTGGAATAGTTCTTCTCAGCACCGGAGTCACCAATCTGAGCCTGGACCTCGAAGTTGGACATAAAGGCTGCGCCGGAAACAACGATGAGGCCCTTGCCCTCCATCTGCTCGGTAGCCAGCACCATCAGGCGGTTATCGCCCTCGGCCACAGTGTACTTGGGCATGGACTCGCCGCCCAGACCGTCGCTATCGCTGTCCTTGGAGTAGGTGGTGGCGTGGCCGTAGACCACGGGAGAGACGGTGTCGGGCAGGATGCTGGTGGGATTGCCCTCAGCGTTCACCACATAGATGGAGGCACCGCCATACTGACTGAAGAGCTGAGAGTACAGGTTGTTGTTGGGATTCTCGGGATCAAACTCCACGCCGTTCATCAGGAAGTTGTCCCAATTATAGGTGGAGAAGTAGAGCCGCTGGGTCTGTCCGCCGTTGAGCTCGTTGTCGTTGGTGGCGTCGTCGCCGATGCGCAGGGAGGAACCCAGGGCTGCCAGGACCTTGTTCTGCTGGGCGGCCATATGGTCGGCAGCCGGGAAGCTCTCATAGTGCTCATAATAGTCGGACCAACCGGCCAGCACCAGAGTACCACCAGCGGCGTTGAAGGTCTTCAAAGCCTCGATCTCTGCATCGGAGTAGCAAACATAGGGATCACGCAAAACCTCGCCGTCACGGCGGGAAGGAGCCGTGAGGATGATGGCCTTATACTTGTTGTCCTTGTTCTCACAGGCGGCGACCAGGTCGGCGCTGGTGTTCAGCTGAACCGTGCGCACCGAGTAGCCGGCAGCCAGATTGCCGAAGTTGCCCATGGAGTCCTTGTAGTTGCCGTTCACATACTCATTGTAGTGGGAGGCGTCGATGCCGATGTACACCAGCTGGCTGGCGTCCAGAATATCCAGGGAGATATCCTTGGAGTAGGTATACTCAATACCGTCCTCCACCAGGACCACGGTAACGGTAACGGTCATCACCCGGGCCATATCGGGGACATAGCCCCACTCCACGGCAAGGGTGCCAGAGGCGGGAATGGTCCGCTCGGTGTTATCGGTGCCCAGAGTCTCGCTGCCGCTGGTGTAGGTGATGGACTTAACGGTGGCGGAATTGGACTCGCTGTTGAACAGAGTGGTGTTAATCTTCAACTCCTCGCCAGTGACGGGGGTAGCGGTATCGCATTCCACAGCGGAGATACCCAGCTTCACCATCTCGCCCACCCACACGGGGGCGGTGACCGCCAGATCGCCGTCGCCCTGGGTGACGCGGATGAAGTAGTAGCTGTAGTTGGCGGGGATGGTGCACTTCAGCTCGCCGGAGGCCAGCTCAGTGGGATTGTCCCAGGTGTAGGCCACAGCGCCGGAGTTAACCACCACTTCCACCTTGGAGATGGAGTCGGAGTCATCGGGGTCATAGACCGAGACGTTGATGGCGGCCTCGTTCGGGACCTCTTCGATGATGGAGCCCAGCATCTCGCCGTTGAGGGTGTACTGGATTTCCAGGTTCTTGTCCTCGGTGGCATAGATGCGCCGGTCGCGGATGGCCTGATAGATGCCCTCCTGGGAGAAGTCACCGGTCAGGATAACGTCGCGGGCGTCGTTGGCGTTGCCCCACTTGCCCTTGTGGTTGTCCTGATTGTTGGTGGGAGCCACGTGCCAGCCCTTGTCCAGGGCCATGATGTACTGCTCATAGCTGGGGTAGTAACCGCCGGCGCCGATGGCGCCTTCGCCGTTGCCCACCTCCACCAGGTGCATCCGGGTGTCAATGATGGGATCATAGTAGCCGAAGTCGCTGAAGTTGCCGAAGGTAGTGCCGGGGTGGTTGAACTGGCTGATGGAGTCCACCAGGTTCTCATTGCTCAGCAGGGCATAGTAGGCCTTCATACCCGCGTCAGCAGTCTTGTTATTCAGCGTGGTGTTGTTGCGGGAGACGATGCCGGGGGTGTTAAAAGTGTTGATGTGGCCGGGTCCGCCGGACCAGGTCATCTCGAAGCCGGCCAGGGCCACCACTTCGCCGGCGTGCTCCTGGTTGAAGGCGTTGATGGCGCCGGTGTAGGCGTTCCACTTCGCCGCGCTCTCCTCGGACATCTGCTCGGGGTCGTAGAGGGCGGCCTCGGGGTTGGCGTCGCTGGAGCTGTCGAAGTAGTTGGAGTGGTCGGTAAAGGCCACAAAGTCCACGTTGGCGCTCTCGGGCAGATTCTCTACATACTCCAGGGCAGAGTCCAGAGAGCCTGCGCCGTCGGAGTAGGTGGTGTGGGAGTGGAGCTGGCCGAAGTAGAGCTGATACTGGGCCGTGCCGATGGTAAAGGTCCAGGTGCGGGAGACGGTCTTTTCATCGGCGCGGGTGACGGTGGCGGTGACGGTAACTTTGCCGTCGGGCATGGCCTCGGCGGGGGTGTAAGAGGCCTTGCCGTTCTCCACGGTGGGAATAACATCCTGGTCGTTCACCTTCAGGGTGACGGTGGGATTCTCCCCGGCGTTGCCGAAGGTGAAGCCGATCTCAGGCTTCTTCTCATCACCGGTCTGGGCATTGGCGGCGGGGAATACCTCAAGGATGTAGGGCTCGTCCTTGACAGCAAGGGTGGTGGTATCGGTAAAGGCCACGTCCTTGTTGTCCGTTCCCTCAATGGTGATCACCAGATCACCGGCGACCATGGCAGAGCCGGGAATGGTGAAGGAGTAGGTACCGTCGTCATTGGTCAGCTGGGCAGCGGTGTCGCCGTACTTGGCGGAGATGTCCTTCACGCCAAAGACGGAATCCACGGTGAAGCTGACGGAGTATTCCTGGCCCACATAAGCATCGGGCAGGAGGCCGAAGGTGACAGCGGGCATATTGACCACGCCATCGGTGATGGTAACGTCCTCAGCCACAGGGTAGAAGTTAAAGGTGTAGATGTCCTTATCGCTGTCATTGTACAGGCTGTAGGTCTTGTAGGAGCCGGCATAGTATTCCAGGTACTGGGAATACTTGCCGTTGAATTTGGCGGTACGGCTCTCCAGGTTAAAGCCACCGTTGAAGGAGGTCAGCTTCCAGTCGGCATCCTCGGTAGCCTCGGCAGAATAGAAGGCGTTGTTGCCGGTGCCGTTGGAGCAGAGGTAGCCGTCAGAGGTCTTGAAGCGGAACCACTCGCCGTTGACCTCCACGGTAAAGACCCGGGCGCCGTTGGCGGGGGTGGCCACGCCGTCGGCCACGGTGGCCTCGGCGTTGTTGATGGAGGGGCTGGTCTCGTTGCCGTCGGAACCGGCCAGAACGCCCTTGGCGCCCTCGTTGTAGAGCACCACCTGAGCGCCATCCTCAGGCACCTCGCCGCTGGGGGGCTCCGGAATATCAGTGACCTTGTAGAATGCCAGGGCAAAGAGAGACTCCGTACCCTCATTGATGTATTCGAATCCGCTCCAGTTGCCCTTGCTGTCGTACCACTCCATGTAAGCGCCGCGAACGGTGTTCTTGATGTAATAGAGGCCGTCGCCCGCGTCCTCCAGCACCCACTGGTCGTTCTTTTCACCCAGCGGCATACTGGAGAAAGAATCGCCCATACCGATGTTCTGGCCGTCGTAGGAGAAGGACCAGGTGCCGTCGCCGTTGTCGGCCACGGTCCACACATCGGCGGTGGTGAAGCCGGACAGGGTGCCGTTCTCCATGGTCACGGTGGTGCCGTTGTTGTAGTAGCCGGTATAGGTTCCGGACAGGGCCTTGTCGTAGGCGGGGTTATAGATGACCACCTGCTCCCCGTGGGCAATGGGCCCGGCAGGGGTGCCGTCCAGGTCGATCTCGCTGGCGGTGGTGTTGCGCAGCTGGAGGGTAGTGTTGTCATACACGCCCACCGCGGCGGTGATGGTGATGGTGTTGCCAACGGCCACAGTCCAAGTGTCGTCCTCATTCTTATCCACCACAGCCTTATAGAGCTGAATGGTATTGCCGCTGCTGTCCTTCACAGTAATGTTGGGTTTGGAGTAAGCACCGTTGTTGTCGTACACTTCCGTGACTTCCACATTGCGGAGTGTCACATAGGTGCAGATGTCGGCAGCAGTCAGTTCCCCGATGGTCTTGACCGTGGGGGTCAGGGTCAGCCCGGAGGATTTTTCATAGGTTGCACTGCCCAGCTGGGGCAGGCCGTTATAAGTATCCCGCTTGCCGGTGGCAATGACGGTATCACCCAGGGCGATATCATCAAACTGGCCGCTCATGCGGGCGCAAATACCGCCGGTGCTGTCCTGAAGATAGACATTCTGCCCATCCAGGAGGGTGACCACGCCCTTGACGGTCAGATTTTCCGTACCATCGGCAGCATCCAGCGCCTGGGCGATGGTGATAACCTGCGGCTCCTCAGGATCAGGAGGGGTCACCTCACCGCCACCCTCACCCATTGTATGTTTGCCAAGATCACTAAAAGTATCTTTGGGATGACTAGTCCACTCATTTGGCGTATAAGTGGCGTTTGGAGCAGTAATGTCAGAATTTCTAACATATGTACAGTCTGCAGCAAACCCTCCATCATAGGGATAATCACTCATACTAGTGGATATGCCACCAAATACATCAATGATGTTTTCTCCCTTTTTCAGGTAAACATAATCGTTTCCATTAAAATTGCAAACATTATCATTGGCTTCTTTTTGTGCAATAGTTGAAAACTGGGTATCATACGTTCCTTTGCTATTATAGTACACAAAAGTTTGTCCCGTTTCTAGTGTTCCGCTTAATTGGGCATCTCTTACTGTTGCATCCTTCGTAGGAGTCCCGCTGCCACTAAAGTTTACCATACACAAAGAATATTCGCTAAGGTCAATCGCTTTGCCCGTTCCATTATAAATTTCTATTGCCTTATTACTTCCACTACCTTCCACATACTCAGAGATAAATAAGTCACTAGCTATTTCCGTCTCACCCTTGGCAAAAACTGCCGTGGGCAGCAAGGACAGGAGCATTACGACGGCTAGCAGCGCGGATAGTATAGGTCTGAACTTATGTCTCATTCGATCATCATCCATCCTTCCTTACACGAGGCCGCGCACCCGCGCAGCCGTTTCTTCTCCCGGATGTGTCCTTCCCTCTCACCTCCATACTGCAGATTTGGCCAAAAAAACCGGACGGAGCGTCCGGCTTTCTCTTCTGTTTCCTGGCCCTTTCCTTCCTTTCTTCCGGGCAGCACCATCTCTCCCCGGTCCGCAGCGGTTGAACCGCTCCGTTTGATACAGTGTTATTTTAACAAAACATTCCTTCGGGTACAAGCCTTTTTTAGTAATATCAGCCTTTACACCGTATTATTTCTGAAAAATTTTTGTGTAATATATGTAACAGCGCCTTTTCTGCTGGTATATTTTTCTTTATCTAGTTGTGTTTCCCATAGCAAAATCCATCCTCTTGGCCGGTATTCTTCTGGCCGTGTTTCTCAAGCTGCACCGCAAAAACGCGGCGCTGCCGGTGGGCAGCGCCGCGTTTTTCACAGGTCATACAGTTGTGAAAAGCTGTCCTTAAGGGCGGGATAGAGCCCAGTATACAGCCGGTAGAAAGGCTCATACCGGGTACTGTCCGCCCCATTGGGAGCGCAGGACTGATCGGGATGAACGATGGCGTCACAGGCGGTAGGCACATCGGGATATACCCCCGCGCACACACCAGCCAGAATAGCCACACCCAGGGCCGGCCCCTCCTGAGCGGCCTTGGCGGTCTGGACAGTGCAGCCCAGCACATCGGCCAGCATCTGCCGCCAGAAGGAACTGCGTCCGCCGCCGCCGCAGGCCATGATATGGTCGGGGGCCACCCCCATCTCCCGCAAAATGTCCAGACACTGGCGCTGGGAGTAGGACACGCCCTCCATCACCGCCCGGATCAAATCTCCCCGGCCATGCATGGCGGACAGGCCGATAAAAGCGCCTCTGGCCTTCTCGTCCAGCAATGGGGACCGCTCACCCATCAGATAGGGCAGGTAGAGCAGCCGGTTGGCCCCAATGGGGGACTGGGAGGCCTCCCGGGTCATGATGTCGTAGGGGTCCACCCCCTCTGCCTCCGCCTGCCGCCGCTCTTCGGCGCAGAACTGGTTGCGGAACCACTGGAGGGACAGACCGGCGGCCAGGGTACAGCTCATGACCGTCCACGCTCCGGGCACGGCGGCGCAGAAGGTATGGACCCGTCCGCCGGGGTCGATGCTCACCTGATCGGCGTGGGCAAATACCACGCCGGAGGTGCCCAGCGTGACAAAGGCGCGCCCCGACCGCACCACGCCGGTGCCCACCGCGGCCGCGGCGTTGTCTCCCGCGCCGCCCGCCACCGGTGTGCCGGGCGCCAGGCCGGTAGCAGCAGAGGCAGCCGCCGTCACCGTGCCGGTCAGATCAACAGATTCATACAGCTTACCCAGCAAGGCCGGGTCGATATCCAGCTTGTCCAGCACCTCCCGGCTCCAGCAGCGGTGTGCCACGTCCAGCAGGTTCATGCCGGAGGCGTCGGATACCTCGGTAGCAAACTCTCCCGTCAGCTTATAGCGCAGGTAGTCCTTGGGCAGCAAGATGTGACGGCACTTGGCGTACAGCTCCGGCTCATGGCGGCGCACCCACAGGATCTTACCGGCGGTAAACCCGGTAAGTGCCGGGTTGGCAGTGAGCTGGATGAGCCGCTCCTTCCCTACCAGTTCTGTGATCTCCTGGCACTCCCGCCCGGTGCGCCCGTCGCACCACAGGATGGAGGGGCGGAGCACCCTTCCCTCCCCATCCAGCATCACCAAACCGTGCATCTGGCCGGACAGGCCCACGCCCTTTACTTCACTGGGTGAGACACCGCTCTGGTCCAGTACACCCCGGATGGTCTCGCAGGCAGCCTGCCACCAGGCTTCCGGATCCTGCTCTGCCCAGCCATTATGGGGCTGGTCCAGCGGATAGGTGGCGGTGCAGGAGGCCACGGTGCGGCCTGTCTCGTCAAACAGGGCGGTCTTGGTGCCGGAGGTGCCCAAGTCCACGCCCATCAGATATGCCATAGTTCTTCTCCTTTCCCATGTAAAAGGGGCGCGCCTTCGGCGCGCCCCTCCGCGCACAAGCGCTCAGCGGAACATGACGTTGTTGACAATGGTCTCCAGATACTCCTGCCGGCCGCTGGGCACGTCGATCTTCTCCAGGCCCATGGCGTAGTCAGACAGGGACTCCAGGGTGGCGGTGCCGTCCACGATGGTCTTGCCCACGCCGCTGCGGTAGCTGGCATACCGGTCCTCCACGAACTGGTCCAGCCGACCGTCGGCCTGGAGGGCCAGAGCCTTCCGCAGGCCCAGGGCGAAGGAGTCCATACCGGCGATGTAGGCCAGCAGGATGTCCTCCAGGGTGTTGGAGGGACGGCGGGTCTTGGCGTCGAAGTTCAGGCCGCCGTTAGTAAAGCCGCCTGCCTTCAGCACCTCCATCATGCAGTAAGTGGTGTTGTACACGTCGGTGGGGAACTGGTCGGTATCCCAGCCCAGGAACAGGTCGCCCTGGTTGGCGTCGATGGAGCCAAAGGAATCGTTGACAATGGCGGTGCGCAGCTCATGCTGGAAGGTGTGGCCCGCCAGGGTGGCGTGGTTGGCTTCAATGTTCATCTTGAAGTCGCCGGTGAGGCCGTACTTCCGCAGGAAGTTCATGCAGGTAGCCACATCGAAGTCGTACTGATGCTTGGTGGGCTCCTTGGGCTTGGGCTCGATGTAGAAGTCGCCCGTAAAACCGTGGGCACGGCCATAGTCCCGGGCCATGGTGAGGAAGCGGGCCAGATTATCCAGCTCCAGCCCCATGTCGGTGTTGAGCAGGGTCTCATAGCCTTCACGGCCACCCCAGAACACATAGCCGGTGGCCCCCAGCTCGATGGCGGCGTCGATACAGGCTTTCACCTTGGCAGCGGCCACGGCATACACGTCGGCACAGCAGGAGGTGGCGGCGCCCGCCATGAACTTCTTGTCGCCGAAGTTGTTGGCGGTGACCCACAGACACTTTTTGTTGTGCTTCTCCTGGAGCTCTTTCAGGTAGCCCACCATGACCTTGAAGTTCTCAATGCTCTCCTTGACGGTGGCGCCCTCGGGAGCCACGTCCACATCGTGGAAGCAGTAGTAATCCAGGTCCAGCTTATCCATCAGTCCGAAGGCAAAGTCTGCTTTGGCCCGGAACTTGGCCATAGGATCGCTCTGGCCGAAACTCTTATCCATGGTGCCGCTGCCGAACATATCCACACCCTCGGCACAGATGGTATGCCAGTAGCTCATGGCGAACTTCAGGTGCTCCCGCATGGGCTTGCCCGCCAGCACCTCGTCCGGGTTGTAGTATTTGAAAGCAAAGGGCTCGTTGCTGTCCGGCCCCTCATAGGCAATTTTGTCGATCTCCTCATAGGTTTTCATGGCGATACCCTCCCTTTTTCATTTTGATTATACCGTGCGCGCCTTGCGCAGCTTCTGTGTGATAGCGGGCAGCATCTGCACGGCGATGGCCAGCAGCAGGATGGCGCCCTTAATGGTGTCGTTGATCAGCGGGTTGAGGCCCAGAGCGGTGATGATCTTGTCGATGATGGTGAAGGACATGGAACCAAACACCACGCCCAGGATACGGCCTCTGCCGCCGCTCATGCTGATGCCGCCGATGACCACGCCGGCGATGGAGTACAGCTCATAGTTCTTGCCGCTGGTGGCCGGGTCTACGGAGCCCACGTTAGCCACATAGAGGAAGGATGCGATGCCCATCAGCACACCAGCAATGACAAAGACCAGCACCCGGGTCATGCTTACATTGATACCGGAGAGCTGCGCGGCCCGCTCGTTACTGCCCAGAGCGTATACCCGCTTGCCAAACTTGGTGCTGGTGGACAGGTAGGTCATAATGGCCACTACCACCACCAGGATGAGCACCAGAATGGGGATCTGGAACACCGACTGATTGCCGATGACCCACAGAGGCTGCCACTGGGACAGACCGGCGTCCAGCTGATAGATGGTCCAGTTGTTGCTGTTCATCACCGTCTGAGCGATGGAGCGGTACATCAGCATGGTGGCCAGCGTGACGATAAAGGCGGGCATCTTCACCAGACCGATGAGCACGCCGTTGATGAGACCCAGAATCACGCCCATAAAGACGGCGAACAGGAAGGAAAGGGCGATGTTGTTGGTGTTATTGAACACCATGACGGTGAGGCCGCCCACCAGCGCCAGCTGGGAGCCCACCGACAGATCGATGTCGCCGGTCAGGATGATCAGGCCCATACCCAGGGCAATGATGCCAATCACCGTGGAGTGACGGGGAATATTCATCAGGGTAGTCATGGTGGTGGCGCCGTGGTTGATGATGAGGAATACCACCAGGATGGCCAGGAAGATCAGGATGAAGTTATATTTGTGCCAGATACTTTTGACCAGAGTGGCCGCTTTATTCTTCTCTTTCATGGTCTCACACCTCTTGTCCCTGCTCCGCACGGATGGCGGATGCGTTGGTAGCCAGGAGCATGACCCGCTCCTCAGTGATCTCGCTGCGCTCCAGCACGGCTTGCACGCCGCCGTGGTAGAACACCACGCAGCGGTCGGCCACCTTTTGGATCTCCGGGATCTCCAGGGTATTGACGATGACGGTTTTGCCCGCCTTGGCCAGTTCCTGGATCAGCTTGTAGATCTCGGTCTTGGCGCCCACATCGATGCCCTGGGTGGGATTGTCCAGCAGCAGGATCTCCGCCTCGGTGTTGAGCCACCGGGCCAGGATCACCTTCTGCTGATTGCCGCCGGAGAGGCTGACGATCAGGTCCTCATGGCTCTCCGCCTTGATGTTGAGCATCTGCTTGAGCTTGTTGTACCTGGCCACCTCCCGCTTCACATGGATATGGGGATGACGGCCGCTGAGGGTGTGCTCAGCGCAATATGTATTCTCTAGAAGCGTCATATCAGGAATGACGGAGTTTTCCTTCCGATTGGCGGCCAGCATAGCCACCTTGTCCTTCATGGCCTTATGGATGGTACCGGAGGCTACCGGCTTGCCCCATACCTTCAGCTTGCCGGCAGTAAAGGGAATGGCTCCAAAGACAGCCTGCATCAATTCGCTGCTGCCGGCGCCTTTCAGGCCGGTAAAGCCCAGCACTTCGCCTTTGTGGACGGACAGGGTCACGTCGTGGAAGCCCTTGCCGGTCAGTCCTTCCAGCTCCAGGATGGGTTCACCCAGCTTGCGGGCCTCATAAACCTCCTGGTTTACATAGCCCTCACCCACCATCTGCCGGGTCACTTCCTCCGGCGTGATGTCGGCGATGCGTCCGGAGGAGATGAAGGAGCCGTTGCGCAGGATGGTATAGCGGTCGGCGATCTCAAAAATCTCCGGCATCTTGTGGGAAATGAAGATAAAGGATCTTCCCTCCCCTTTCAGCCGGCGCACGATGCCGAAGAGATGTTCGATCTCCTCGGTGTTCAGAGCCGTGGTAGGCTCATCCAGGATAAACAGCTTAGCCTCGGCGTGGAGGGCCTTGGCGATCTCCAGCAGCTGCTTGCGGCTGGTGTCCAGGCTGCCCACCATATCGGTGGGGTTGATGTCCACGCCCAGCCGGTTGAACAGTTCCTGGGACTGGCGGATCATCTCTCTTTTATTCAGGTGACGGAACCTGCCCAAAATCTCCTTGTTCAAAAACAGATTCTCGTAGA
This sequence comes from Flavonifractor sp. An52, assembly GCF_002159385.1. NCBI lineage: Bacteria > Bacillati > Bacillota > Clostridia > Eubacteriales > Oscillospiraceae > Flavonifractor > Flavonifractor sp. An52. The sequence continues at coordinate 29,782 of NZ_NFIB01000017.1, read as the reverse complement.
CGGTCAGGTCGTTGATGACGTTCAGTTCCTGGTGGACGAAGGCGATCCCTGCCTCGTCCGCCGATTTGACTGTGATGGAATCCATCTGCTTCCCGCAGAACTCCACGGTGCCTCCGTCCCGCTGGTGGACGCCGCCCAGGATGTTCATCAGGGTGGACTTGCCGGCGCCGTTTTCGCCCAGCAGTGCGTGTACCTCCCCCTCCTCCACGTCGAAGCTGACCTTATCCAGCACGGTGACGCCGAAGAAGCGTTTGGTAATATCGGTCATCTGTAATATTTTCATGGTCAGGCACCCTCTTTAAGGAACGGCGGTCCCCACAGGCGGCACAGCGCCCGCGGGGACCGCCGCTCGGTCTGGTTTAGAAGCCCTCGTAATCGGCCACGTTGGTGGAGTCGACTACGTCGACGGTGATGGTATGATCCTTTTCCACGGTCTCGCCGTTGAGATGGCTGATCATGTCATCCACGGCATTCTGGATCATCTTGGGAGGATAGGTAACGGAGAACAGGTCGAAGTTGGCCACGATGTCGGGATAGGCGGTGTTGGCGTGGGTGCCGGACAGGACCTCGTACATCTCGCCCAGGCCGGAGGAGGAGCCGATGGAGTTGATGGCCTCCAGGAAAGCGTCCTTCTTGGCCTGCTCGATCTCGGTGCCGCTCAGAGCTTCCAGGATGCCCATGCCGATCTCGTCGTCGTGGGTGAAGATGTAGTGATACTCGCCCAGCTCCTCAACGGTCTTGCTGTTGATCCAGTCGATGAACAGCTGCTTGCCGGTGGAACGGCTCCAGCCGGTGGCGGCGGAGTACTCGATGGTGGCCAGCTGCTCCTCGGTCCAGCCGTTGGCAGCCAGGGTCTCGGTGAAGCCCTTGTTGCGCATCTCGGGCACGGAGGAGGTGTCGCCGATCATGACATACAGCTTGTCGCCGGGCTGCAGGCCGTCGGCGATGAAGCGCTCGGCGGTGGCCTTGCCGATACCCTCGTTATCGCCCTTCACGTTGGCAACTACCTTCTCCTGCACCACGGGGTTGTCGATGATGCGGTCCACCATGATGAAGGGGATGTCGGTGGCGGCGATGTTGTTCATGGAGGATTCCATGGTGTTGTCATAGGGCAGGATCACGATGCCGGCAGGGGGGGTAGCGGCGGCCAGAAGGTCGTCGATCTGCTCCTGCTGGTTCTTGGCGTCGGTAGCGGCCTGTACGATCACATTGTAGTTGCCCTCGGCGTTGACTTCCTCAGCCTTCTGCTGCGCGTAGGTCAGCACAGCGCCGGTCCAGCCGTGGTCGGCGTTGGGAACCAGGACGTAGATGTCGCCGCCGGAAGCGGTCTGGCCGCCGGTCTGGGTCTCACCGCCGCCGCTGGGGGTCTCGCTGCTGCCGCCGGAACCGCCGCCGCCGCAGGCGACCAGGCTCAGGGACATGACGATGGCAAGAATGAGCGCAAGATACTTTTTCATGTTCATTGTCCTCCTTGTCAATTTATTTTCCGCAGCTTCTGCTGCAAAAAATGCCCTATGTTGGTTACAGCTCCACCCAGGCGGCGTCCTTCTCGGCGCTCTCCACCACTGCGTGGACAAACTTCACGCCGTCCACACCGGCGTCCACCATGGTAATGGAGTCGGTGGAGTAAGGCCGGCCCGCCTTCTTTTCGATGAGGGCGGTGACATAGTCCCGGTAGATGTTGGCGAAGGCCACATACAGGCCCTCGGGATGGCCCACAGGCAGACGGCTGTAGCCGCCGGCGGGCTGGTCGATGCCGTTGCCGCCCCGGGTAAGTACCTGCATGGCCTGACCCTTGGGGGTGTAATACAGATAGTCGGGCTGCTCCTGACGCCACTCCAGAGCACCCTGGTCGCCGAAGACCCGGACCACCAGGCCGTTGTAGTGGCCGGCAGCGATCTGGGAGCACCAGTAGGCGCCGTTGACGCCGTTGTCGTACTCCACCAGGATGTTGGCGTTCAGGTCCAGAGCGTGGCCGTACTTATTGGTGGTGGCGGCCAGGCGCTTGATCTTCAGACCGGTGACGTAGTTCACATAGGCCTCGATGTGGGTACCGATGTCGCCCACGCAGTTGGAAATGCCGGAGAATTTGGGGTCCTTCCGCCAGACGGACAGGTTCTCCTTGGCTCCCTCCTGGGGCTCCAGCTCGTTGATGAGCCAGTCCTGCACATACTCGGCGTTGACGGCGGCGATCTTGCCGATCTTGCCGGCGGCGATCATGTCCTTCATAACCCGGCTCATGGTGTAGCCGGGATAGGTATAGGTCACGGCAAAGAGCAGATCCTTCTCCTTGGCCAGGGCCTCCAGCTCCTCCGCCTGAGCCACCTCGAAGCACAGGGGCTTCTCACACACCACGTTGATGCCCGCCAGCAGGAACTCCTTGGCGATCTCATAGTGGAGGAAGTTGGGGGTGCAGATGGAGACGAAGTCGATGCCGTCCTCCCGGGCGGCCTCCGCCTTTGCCATCTCCTTGTAGTCGGCATACATCCGGCCGGGATCGATGCCGTAGGCCTTGGCAGTATCCTCGTTCTCCGACGGGATGTTGGAGAAGCAGCCGCACACCAACTCCGCCCGGGGATCAAAGGCGATGGCCTTGCGATGCACCTCGCCGATGAAGGCGTACACGCTGCCGCCCACCATACCGTATCTCAGTTCTTTTGCCATGCTTTCAGACCTGCCTTTCCTCAGCCATTGGAGATGGCGTCGTCAAACTTGATATCAGACTTCTTGAAGTCCACCTTGCGGACAAAGGCGGCGGCCTCGGTGGCGCCGTCGATGCGGTCCATACCGCTGTCCTCCCACTCCACCGACAGGGGACCGTCGTAGCCCATGTCGTTGAGCACCCGGATAATCTCCTCGAAGTTCACGTCGCCGTGGCCCAGGGAGCGGAAGTTCCAGCCCCGGCGCAGATCACCGAAGTCGATATGGGAGCCCAGCAGACCGCTGCGGCCGTCCAGAGTGACGGCGGCGTCCTTCATGTGGACGTGGTAGATGCGGTCCCGGAAGTCGGACAGGAACAGGTGGGGCTTGATGCCCTGCCAGATCAGGTGGCTGGGATCGAAGTTGATGCCGAACTCCAGCCGGTCGGAGAACTTCTCCAGCAGGCGCTTGGTGGAGTAGTAGTCAAAAGCGATCTCACCGGGATGGACCTCCAGCGCAAACTTCACATCGTTCTTCTTGAACTCGTTGAGGATGGGGGTCCACAGCTCCACGATCTTGTTGTAGCCGTCCTCGATCATCTCCTCGGTGGTCTGGGGGAAGGAGTAGAGGTAGCGCCAGATGGGGGAGCCGGTAAAGCCGGTGATGATCTTGATACCCATCTTGTTGGCCACCACGGCGGCCTTCTTCATGGTATCGATGCCCCACTGGCGGATGGCGTCGGGCTGATCGGCCAGAGCGGCGGGCGCAAAGTTATTCAGCCGGGGATCGGGCGCGTCGCCCACACACTGGCCGATGATGTGGGTAGCCAGGGCCTTGCAGATCAGGTTGTGCTTCTTCAGGGTCTCCTGCACCCAGGGGATGTAGCTCTCGTCTTCCAGGGCCCGGTCCAGATCCAGATTGCTGCCCCAGCAGGCGATCTCCAGGCCGTCATAGCCCATCTTCTCCGCCAGCGCACATAATTCGTCCAGAGGCAGGTCCGCCCACTGACAGGTACACAGAGTAACAGGTCGCTTGCCCATAGCTGGTTCCTCCTTTTCCTTATCACCGTTACGCTATCGTAAATCCGTTTTATAAAATAGATTTACTAAAGTTCTTGCCATTAGATTACACTCTCAAATATGAAAAGTCAATCCCCTTTTTGACATTTCTCCCAATTGCCGAAAAGATTGTATAAAGTGCTATGTGCCATTTGCCAAAAAGGGACGCCCGGCAGCACTGCTGCCGGGCGTCCCTTTTTTCTTATTTCATTAAAAGGAATCCAAGAAGCGGTTCACATCGTGCAGGGCCGTGCCCACACAGGCGCTGTGAGATTTGAACCGGTCCAAAGTCAGAAATGCGCCATCCTCGTCAAAGAGGGTCTTTTGGCATACCTCCTGCCGGATCAGATCCAGCTGGTCCTCCAGATAGGCCGCCAGCATTCCGCCCAACACAATATCACAGTCCATGCCCATCCGAATGATGGCCAGGCCGTCGGTCAGGTGATGGCGATATTGCTCCCAGGTCAGGGCAATCTGGTAGTTGCCGCACTTCAGCATGGAGAAAAACTCCTCCAGGGTAATGCCCAGATCATCGCTGAGCCGGGATGTGGAGCAGTAGGCTTCCAGGCAGCCCCGCTTGCCGCACCGGCAGGGTCTGCCGTCAGGCACAATGCAGATATGGCCGAATTCGCCGCTGCGGCCGTTGTCCCCGACATAGGGCTTGTTCCCCATCAGGATGGCGCCGCCCACGCCGCGCTCCAGAGAGAGATAAATCAAATTTCTGCTCTCGCTTCTTGCCCAGCTCTCCGCATATCCGCTGGCATTGGCGTCGTTTTCTACACGAACTGCATAGGAAAAGGCCCCTGTGATTTCAGCCAGAGGGATATCCCGCAGTTCCAGCGTGGGGGCAAACACCAGCCGCTCCCGCTCGGCATCCACAATGCCCGGAACGGTGATCCCCACGCCCAGCAGCCTTTTTCGATCCAGCCCCAGCGCGTCCAGGAAGTGCTCCAGCAGCTGGGCCACCTCCTGATAGTAGCGGGGACCATGATTGAATTTCTTATAGATCTTTTGGTATCCCAACTCCTGAGCCCGGATGTTGATGGCCACCAGCCGCACCGCGTCATCCATAATGGAGATGCCCACGGAAAACCGTGCGTCCGCCACCAGGGAGATGGTTCTGGGCTTCCGCCCGCCTGTGGAGGCCTGGGTACCGGAATAGGACAGCAGGCCCTCCTCCAGAAAATCGTTCAGATTACCGGATACCGTAGGCAAACTCAGCCCCAGGGCCCCGGCAATCTCCTGCTTGGTCACCGGCTCCCCATTTTGATAAATATATTGATAGATTCTTCGCCGATTGGTTTGTTTCAGGGCCGCAGACGTCAACGCTTTTTGCATACGCCACCCCTTCTTTTATAAAAGTATTTTCTATTACTATCAACCTATCATATTCTGGTCTAAAATGCAAGGGGCACCTGAAAGAATTTTTCAGCTTGTGAAGGAAAGGACACCTCCTCCTGCTTTCCCCAGCCGCCGGCTCTATTAACTATTTAGTTAATATCTTCTTGACTTCCCGTTCGAGATGCGCTATAGTCTTATTAGACAAATAGTTAATGGGGGTGTGGTATGGAACGCAGTGTATCTCTTTCTCACAGCGAGTGGCTCATCATGCAGGAGATCTGGAAACGAGGGACCGCTACCTTTCGGGAGATCTGTGACGGTGTTGCGGCCCAGAACTGGAGCAAGCCGGCGGTAGCCGCCTTCCTGAAGCGTATGGAGAAGAAAGGGGCCATCTCCTGTGAAGAGGCCAAGCCGGTAAAGCTCTACCGGCCACTGATTCAGAAGAAAGCAGCGGTACAGGAGGAGACCCGGCAGATTTTGGACCGGGTATACGGTGGGGACGTGGCCCTGCTGGCCCAGTCCCTGGTGAGCTCGGAGGCGCTGGACAGCGCAGAGGTAGAAGAGCTGATCACGCTTTTGCGGAAAGGCAGGGAAGGCTCATGACGCAGCTGCTGCAAATGACCGTACAGGGGACTTTACTCATCGCCGTGCTACTGCTCCTGCGCGCACTCTTCCGCAGGCGCATCTCCCCTGTGATCCTCTACGCCCTGTGGCTGCTGCCTGCCGCCCGACTGCTGATTCCAGGCAGCGTGGAGAGTGCCTTTTCCCTGCAAAACTTTGTTCCTGCCTCGGCGGGGCAAGGGATGGCAACCGTACTTGGGCAGGGATCAGCCCAAGTACCCCAGCTGTCCCAGGCACAGACCACTGCCCCACCTGCTGCGGCAGACCTTGCACAACAGGCTGCCATACCCAGTGGTGCTGCTCTGGACGTAGGGACTCTACTTACAGTCAGTATGTATTATGATGGCGGTCAGGAGGACACGCTGTCCTGTGTCTTTGTCACCGGCGACGGCAGAACCTGGGCAGCCATCACCAGCGGCGGACCGCTCCAGCCGGACCGATCCCAAACATAAAAGGGCCCCCGGAACAATGTTCCGGGGGCCCAAACGTTTGGCGTTGGATTAGTACATACCGCCCATGTCGGGGGCAGCGGGAGCAGCGGGAGCGGCCTCCTTCTTGTCGGCCCTCCCCACGGAATCCGCAATTCCGCGGGGACCCCCATTTTATCTGCTGGGGCGGAATGAATCCGCCCGGCATCAAGGTTTTGCCTCCGGCAAAACGCTTGTACTGGTGTCCGACAAGAAAGGGCCCCCGGAACAATGTTCCGGGGGCCCCAATGTTTGGCGTTGGATTAGTACATACCGCCCATGTCGGGGGCAGCGGGAGCAGCGGGAGCGGGCTCCTTCTTATCGGCCACCAGAGACTCAGTGGTCAGCAGAGTGGCAGCGATGGAAGCAGCGTTCTCCAGAGCGGAACGGGTCACCTTGGTGGGATCCACAATACCGGCGGAGATCATGTCCACATAGGTCTCGTTGTAGGCGTCGAAGCCATAGCCGGTCTTGTCGGCCTTCTTCACGTTCTCCAGCACCACGGAGCCGTCGATGCCGGCGTTGGTGGCGATCTGGCGCATGGGCTCGGTCAGAGCCTTGGCGATGATGCGGACACCGGTCTTCTCGTCGCCCTCGGTCTCATTCAGCAGCTTCTCCACAGCGGAGACAGCGTTCACATAAGCGGTGCCGCCGCCGGCCACAATGCCTTCCTCAACAGCGGCGCGGGTGGCGTTCAGAGCGTCCTCGATGCGGAGCTTCTTCTCCTTCATCTCCACCTCGGTGGCAGCGCCCACGCGGATGATGGCCACGCCGCCGGCCATCTTGGCCAGACGCTCCTGGAGCTTCTCACGGTCATAGTCGGAAGTGGTGGTCTCAATCTGGCTGCGGATCTGGTTGGTGCGGTTCTTGATGGCCTCGGAGGAGCCGGCGCCGTCCACGATGATGGTGTTCTCCTTGGAGACCTTCACCTGGCGGGCCTTGCCCAGCATATCCATGGTGGCTTCCTTCAGCTCATAGCCCATGTCGGCAGTGATGACGGTACCGCCAGTCAGAACGGCGATATCCTCCAGCATCTCCTTGCGGCGGTCGCCGAAGCCGGGGGCCTTGACGCACACCACGTTCAGGGTGCCGCGCAGCTTGTTGACGATGAGGGTGGACAGAGCCTCGCCCTCCACGTCCTCGGCGATGACCAGCAGCTTCTTGCCGGACTGCACCACCTGCTCCAGGATGGGCAGCAGCTCCTGAATGTTGGAGATCTTCTTATCGGTGATGAGGATGAGGGCGTCGTCCAGAACGGCCTCCATCTTCTCGGTGTCGGTGACCATATAGGGGGTGATATAGCCGCGGTCGAACTGCATACCTTCCACGACCTCGCTGTAGGTCTCAGCGGTCTTGGACTCCTCAACGGTGATAACGCCGTCGTTGGAAACCTTCTCCATGGCCTCGGCAATCAGCTTGCCCACGGTCTCGTCGCCGGAAGACACGGTGCCCACGCGGGCAATGTCGTCGGAGCCATTGACCTTCTTGGAGTTGGCCTTGATGGCCTCCACGGCGGTGGCGGTAGCCTTGGCGATGCCCTTCTTCATGACCATGGGGTTGGCACCGGCGGCCAGGTTCTTCAGGCCCTCACGGATGATGGCCTGGGCCAGCAGGGTGGCGGTGGTGGTGCCGTCGCCGGCCACGTCGTTGGTCTTGGTGGAAACTTCCTTCACCAGCTGAGCGCCCATGTTCTCAAAGGGATCGTCCAGCTCGATCTCCTTAGCGATGGTCACACCGTCGTTGGTGATCAGGGGAGCGCCGAACTTCTTGTCCAGCACCACGTTGCGGCCCTTGGGGCCCATGGTGATCTTAACGGTATCGGCCAGCTGATTGACGCCGCGCTCCAGAGCGTGACGGGCTTCCTCACCGTAGCAAATGATCTTAGCCATAATGAATTACCTCCATGCAAATTCCGCCTGAGCGGAATTAAAATCAAAATTTGTCCGGAGCAGGACACGCGCCTGCGCAGGACACCTATGCTTGCTCCGCCACCGGCGGGCAACCGCCTTTGTGTACAAAGGCGAGGGGGGTATCGAAACCGCTGTGCCGCCTGCGGCGCGGCGGTTTCGTATCTAGGGGGGATGCAATCCCCCCTGGACGTTCTTTACTCCACGATAGCCAGGATATCGGACTGACGAACGATGGTGTACTCCTCGCCGTCGATCTTCACCTCAGTACCGGCATACTTGCTGGTGATGACCTTGTCGCCCACCTTCACGGTCATGGTGACTTCCTTGCCGTCCACCAGGCCGCCGGGGCCCACCTCGATGACCTGAGCCACTTCGGGCTTCTCCTTGGCAGAACCAGTCAGGATGATGCCGCTCTTGGTCTTTTCTTCGGCCTCGACCAGCTTGATGACCACACGGTCGGCGAGAGGCTTGAGTTTCATAATAGGTTCCTCCTTATATGATTCATTTTCTTATTAACCAATCCAATATGTTAGCACTCATTTTGCGCGAGTGCTAACCACGTGTATGATAATACCTCTCTCCGCGCAAAAAATCAACCCCCTTTTTTGAAAAAAGGGGGTCGGTTTTGGAAAAATTCAAGTTTTGTTCACAAACTCACAGCAGGAGTGCTAATCCACACTCTCACATCTGACTCCAGTAATGCTTGGAACGCTCCAATTCCTGGGTAATCCTGATCTCCTTATTCTTTTCGTCCAGGTCCATGCCCTGCCCCACCGTGCGGCAGGCTTTGCTGTTGATGGCGCACACAAAGACAGTGACCGCCACAAAAATCGCATAGAGCAGCCACGCCAGCAGACTCGTACGCAGGGCAGTCAAAAATGGGACCAGAAGGACGCAGGGAAGATAGAGGGCGCTCAAAATAATCATGGTCCACTTGACGATTCTGTACATAATATCCTCCTTTTGAACGGATAGGCCTATATTTGTACATCTCTATTTTACCATACACGCTTTCTCTTTACAAGCTCGCGCCCCCTGCCATGTGGCCCCGGCGGGATAGAAAAACTGCACCTTCTGCTCGGACAGTCGGATGGACAGGTCGGTCCCCTCCACCAGTTCGCCGTCCACATTGACCGCGGTGAGCCGGTCGCACCGCACATTCATAGTCCGGCCCCGGCGCAGAATGGCCTGCGGGATGTCCCCGATCTCCCCCCGGGCAAATTTTTTGATGAGTGCCAGGACCGTAAAACGGGACACTGCCGGGATCACGATGAAGTCCAGCATCCCGTCGTCGGGCATAGCCGTGGGACTTGGATTGAAACCGCCGCCGTAGTACCGGCCATTGCAGGCGCACAACAGGGTGAACCGGTCGCCGGGCATAGGTTCGCCATCGATTGACACCTGATAGGGCAGGTGAATCCCCCGGATGATGGTGCGCAGGGCGGACATCTGATAGGCCGCCGTGCCGCTGACCAGGGGCAGCTTTTTAAAATCGGCGGCCCCAAACCCAATGCGGGCGTCAAACCCTACCGAACACACATTCAGGGAGTATCGCCCGTTGCATTCAATCAGGTCCATGGCGGTCTGCGGCCCATCCAGCAGCTGCTCCAGCTGCCAGAACCGGGCGGCATCCTGGCCGAATATGCGCAGAAAGTCATTGCCCGAACCCATGGGGCAGTGGGTCACCGCCACATGGGCCTGTCCCGCGGCTCCGTTGACCACCTCATTGAGGGTACCGTCTCCGCCGCAGGCATACACCCGCAGCTCGTCCCCCTGACGGGCGGCTTCCTCTACCAGCGATACGGCGTGGCCCGGTCCCTCTGTCCGCACCGCCGACCATTCCTCCCGGCGGCCGGCCATAATGTGGCGTATCTTCTCCAGCATCTCCTGGCTGCGGTCAAACTTCCCCGCATGGGGGTTCATTATGAACAGGTGCCGCACAGGCACCCTCCTCTCTCTTTCAATCTGCTCCAACTCACGCGGCAAAAGCGCTGGGATTAAAGGTCCCCCAGAGAGTCAGCCGCTGCTCCGCCCGTGCCATACGGGCCACGATGGCCGCCGCCTCCGCCCGGGTCACCGTTCCCTTGGGGTTGAAGGTCAGCTTGCTGTCCACACCGGTAAGCACACCCTTGGCATAGAGGCTGTAAATGGCGTCCGCGCCAGGATCGCCCGGCTTGACGTCGGGCACGGAGACCTTGATCCTGGACAGATCGTTGATGTTCTTCATGTGCTTGGCCTGGCTGGTGTCCGCAAAGATCTGGGCGATCTCCCGCCGGGTAGCCGGGCGCAGGTAGTCCTTCTGGCTGAAGGTGCCGCTCTGAATGATGCCGCTGGCCAGACAGTAGTTCACCGCGCCGGAGTACCAGTAGGGTCCGGTGGAACTGCTGGTATGGAAGCTGTCATCTTTATAGCGGCTCTCCATGGTGGCGGCCAGCTTGAGCACCTCAGCCACCGTCAGGGTCTGCTCCGGCGCATACCGGTTGCCGCCCACACCGGAGGTCAGCCCCACATTGTAGGCGATGTCCACCCATACCGCAAACCAGTCCCTGGGAGACACATCGCTGAAATCGGGCAGCTTGCCACGGGTCAGAGAAAACCGGGCGGAGGGCACCCCCTTCTCCACCAGGATTCGGGGCAGCTCAAAGACCGGGATCTTGGTGACCTCTCCATCGCGGGTCAAGGTAAGGACCCGGGTCCCTCCCTGCTCCGTGATGGTGGCACTGTCATAGATCAGATCGTAAAGCAGATTGGTGGTTCCCCCCTGTCCGTCGGAGAAAGGCAGGATACTGGCCACACCCCAGCGGGTGCCCTTCTGCACCACATAGAGGCCGCAGTCCAGAGGCAGCAGCGTGCCGTACTCCGGCTGGATCAGGTAGGTACCGTCCGGCCGGATCACACCCAGCTTACCGTCCAGATTGACGGCAGCCAACCCCAGAGAAAAGGATACCACACTGTTGTATTTCAGGGGGATGACTACCCGCTTCTGCGCGTCCACAAAGCCCCACTTGCCGTTATACTCACACTGGGCCAGTCCCTCGCTGTAGCCCCATACCACGGCTCCCTCGGGTGCGGCCAGAGCCTGTCCCCCCAGCAGAAGGCAGAGGGCCAGCAGCAAACAGGGCAATCGCAGCATCCGCTTCTTTTTCATATCCTACCTCCGTCTGTCAAGGCCGTACTGGAACAGGTCGCATTTCAGCATACCGTTATACAGCTTCCGTTTCTTGTCCGCCGTCCGGCCAAAGGTCCGCTCAAACTCGGTATGGGAGGAGAGTACGCTCACCTTCCACCCCTCCGGCAGGGTGCGCACTGCCTTGCCGAAGGCCCGGTACAGATCCTCCGCCTCCCGCTTCTCCAGGATGCGCTCACCGTAGGGGGGATTGGTGACCACCCGGCCCACGGGGGCATCCCGGTGGAATTTGGTGGCGTCGGCCACCTCAAAGCGAACCACATCCTCCACGTCAGCCTTTACCGCATTGTCCCGGGCAATGGCTACCGCCTTGGGGTCGATGTCCCCGCCCCAGATGTCGTAGTCGCCATGGAACTCCTTGTCCATGGCCTCGTCGGCGGCCTGGAGCCACAGCCCGCTGTCCAGCCACTTCCACCGCTGGGCAGAGAAGGCCCGGTTCAGTCCGGGGGCCCGATTCTTGGCGATGAGAGCGGCCTCAATGGCGATGGTGCCCGAGCCGCAGAAGGGATCGCAGAAGGGGTCCTTTCCCCGGTAGCGGGAGAGGAGCACCATAGCGGCGGCCAGGGTCTCCCGCAGGGGGGCAGCCACACCCACCGCCCGGTAGCCCCGCTTGTGGAGCCCCGCCCCGGTGGTATCCAGCATCAGGGTAACCTCATCGTGCATCAGAGAGAACTGGACCTGATAGAGGGCGCCGGTCTCCGGCAGGGTATCCAGGCCGTACTTCTGCCCCAGCCGGGCGGCCAGAGCCTTTTTCAGCACAGACTGGATGGCAGGCAGGGCATGGAGCTGGGAGTTAAGGGAATAGCCCTTCACCGGGAAGGCCCCCTCCCGAGGGATAAAGTTCTCCCAGGGCAGGGCTTTGGCCCCTTCAAACAGGGCCTCAAAGTCGGCAGCATGGTACCGCCCCACCACCAGCAGCACCCGCTCGCCGGTACGCAGGTTCAGATTCACCCGGGGGATGTCCGCCGGCCGGGCCTTGCAGCCCACCCGGCCGTTCTCTGCCTTCACCTCCGGCAGGCCCAGCCGGCGCAGCTCCTCGGCACACAGGCCCTCCAGACCAAACAACGTGGGGATCAGCAATTCCAGTTCTTTCATGTCAGGCTCCTTGTCACAGCAATCGTTTGGTCCAGTATACCCTATTTCGCTCCGCTTGGCAAACTGTAACGGAATGTCACTTCCCTTTTTTATGGAACTATGTTAGGATAAGCGTAAGAAAGGAGGTCCGTCTATGCCCATACCCAGTATTTGCTGGCTGGTGGCGCTGGTGGTCCTGGCCGTTCTGGAGGGAGTGACTGTAACTCTGGTCTCCCTGTGGTTCGCGCTGGGCGCACTGGCCGCACTGATCACGTCCTTTTTCGTGGATAATATCTGGATTCAGTTTGCGGTATTCCTGGTGGTCTCTCTGGTCACCCTATTGGTGATCCGTCCCCTGGCCCAGCGCTATGTGACCCCCAAGCAGGTGGCCACCAACGCCGACCGGGCGGTGGGCGCCGAAGGTGTGGTCACCCAGGCCATCGATAACCGGGCCGCCAAGGGACAGGTCACGGTGAGCGGCGCCGTCTGGACCGCACGTTCCGAGTCGGAAGAGCCCATTCCTGAAGGTACTCCCGTGCGGGTCCTTCGGATCGAAGGGGTTAAGCTGATTGTCACAAGTGTGAAGCAAGCCTGAACACCCATCGAGTGTTTAAAAAGGAGGAGTGGAGTATGCCCAATATCCCCATTATTCCCATTATCATCATCATTCTGGCTGTGCTCATTATCCTGCTGCTGGCCGCCAACCTGAAAATCGTCCAGCAGTCCAAGGCCTATGTCATTGAGCGTATGGGCGCCTTCCACTCCGTGTGGGGCGTGGGCGTCCACTTCAAGCTGCCCTTCGTGGAACGGGTTGCCAAGGTAGTCTCCCTCAAGGAGCAGGTGGTGGATTTTGCCCCTCAGCCCGTTATCACCAAGGACAACGTCACCATGCAGATTGACACGGTGCTCTACTTCCAGATCACCGACGCCAAGCTGTATACCTACGGCGTGGAGCACCCCATGAGCGCCATTGAGAACCTGACCGCCACCACCCTGCGCAACATCATCGGTGAGCTGGAGCTGGACCAATCCCTCACCAGCCGCGACATCATCAACTCCAAGATGCGCTCCATTCTGGACGAGGCTACCGACCCCTGGGGCATCAAGGTCAACCGGGTGGAGCTGAAGAACATTATCCCGCCCAGAGAGATCCAGGACGCCATGGAGAAGCAGATGAAGGCCGAGCGAGAGCGCCGGGAATCCATCCTCCAGGCCGAAGGCCAGAAGCAGAGCCAGATCCTGGTGGCTGAGGGCGAGAAGCAGTCGCTCATCCTCCGGGCCGACGCCGCCAAGCAGGCCGCCATCATGAAGGCCGAGGGCGAGGCCGAGGCCATCCTGAAGGTGCAGCAGGCCACCGCTGAGGCCCTGAAGCTCCTCAACGAGGCCAGCCCCACCGACCAGGTGCTGAAGATCAAGGCCCTGGAGGCCTTCCAGGCCGCCGCCAACGGCCAGGCCACCAAGCTCATCATCCCCTCGGAGATCCAGGGACTGGCAGGCCTGTGTGCCTCCGCCAAGGCGGTGTTCGAGTCCTCCGCCGACGACCCCAAGAAGTCTTAAGATCCCCCGCCATTCCAACGGCGCGCCGCGAAACTGCGGCGCGCCGCTTTTTGTTGTTTTAAATTTTATGCCATTCCATCACATTTGCCTTGACAACTATCCTTGTCAGTGCTATGCTTGTTTTGACAAGAATACTTGTCATTTTGACGTGGATATTTGTCAACCGGAGGTGTGACCATGCCGCTTTACAACCGGCTCAAGGAATACCGGGCCAGACTGGGGGTCAATCAGCAGGAGATGGGCCGCCTGGCGGGGGTATCCCGCCAGACCATCAGCCAGATTGAGCGGGGAGACTATTCCCCCTCCGTAACCCTGGCTCTCAAGCTGGCCAAACTCTGCGGGGTGACCGTGGAGGACATTTTTACCTATCAGGAGGATGAGCACGATGAATGACACGGTGAAGCGGGACAATCGCAGGTCCTTCCCTCTCTTTTTGCTGGTAATTCTGTTGTCCGCCGTTCTGGGCGCTGCTGCGGGCTTTTTTAGCGCCATGGCGGCGGACCGGGGGACACTGGACGTGATCTGGACTGGGTTGGACCGGCTGATGGAGGTCATTACCCCCTGGGCCATCCCGGTGTGCAGCGCCGTGCTGCTGATCCCTGGCTTTGGCCTGTACCGCGCCGCCAAAAAGGGATATGCCGCCTGGGACCAGGAGTCGGATGATGCCTACCAGAGGATGGAGGATCAGCTGAGTTATGCCCTGCTGTTGAGCAGTCTGGTGGTACTGACCAATCTGTTTTTCCTGGCGGCGGGTTTTCTCTACGCCGATATTCTGACCAATGCCCTGTGCTTTCTGGCATCCATGGGTCTCATGATGGTCCTCCAGCAGAAGGTGGTGGATCAGACCCGTCGGATGAATCCCGAGAAAAAGGGCAGCGTCTACGACATGAACTTCCAGAAAAAGTGGCTGGAAAGCTGCGACGAACTGGAGCAGGCCCAGATCGGGCAGGCCTCCTTCCGCGCCTTCAAAGCTGCCAACGGAGCCTGTGCCGCCCTCTGGCTGGTGCTGATGCTTCTGAGTCTGGTGGCCGACATCGGCCTGCTGCCCATCCTGGTGGCAGTGCTGGTGTGGGGGGTGCTTCAGGTGTCCTACACCCTTGGATGTATCCGCCTTAGCCACCGCGGTTCCAGATAAGCAACAAAACGGGACGCCCGCAGGCGTCCCGTTCTTTTTTAGTCGCACCAGGTAATGTTGTCGTTTTTCCGATCCGGAGCGGTTGGATGCTCCCCGGCGGCATAGCCCAGGGCTACACCGATCAGGGGCTCGTAGCCCTCCGGCAGGCCCAGTCTGGCACGCAGAGCCGGGTCGCTGAAGGCAATCACGGGACCCATGAGGAAGCAGGAGCCCAGCCCCAGCTCGGTGGCGGCCAGCATCATATTCTCCGCCGCGCAGGACACATTGGCCATGTTGAAGCCCTTCTCGTCATTTCCGCCCGGGGCGGAGAGCACCACCAGGGCCGCCGCGCCATAGAGGGGATGGAAGCCCTCCTGGGCGGCCAGATCCTCCAGGAAAGGCACACCGGAGTGGGCCATCCCCTCCACCGCCGCGGTGTCCACGGCACTGATCTGCTCCGGCCCCACAAACACACTCATATGGAACTGCCCGAAGATGGGCGCCTGATTGCCCGTGCGGAGCACCGCCTCCAGCTTCTCCCGCTCTACGGGCCGGGCCTCATAGGCGCGGATACTCCGGCGGGTCTCGATCGCCTGCTGTACATTCATTGAGAAATACCCCTTTCTTTTTTCGTGCTTGTGGCTATAATTATAAATATCGTCTAAAAATGCGCAAGTACGCAATTTTTCTTTACTCAGTAAGAAAAAACTTAGTGAGGAGGGGTATTGATGGAGGGCTGTCCCGTCAAATTCGCCCTGGGACTGGTCAGCGGAAAGTGGAAGCTACGCATCCTCTGGGAGCTGAACCAACAGGAGATCATCCGTTTTAACGAGCTTCAGCGCAGGCTTTCCGGCATTTCCAGCGTCATGCTCTCCAAATCCCTGGAGGAGCTGGAGCAGTGCAAGCTGGTCCACCGGGAGCAGTACCCGGAAATTCCGCCTAAGGTGGAGTATTCTTTAACCGAGCTGGGCCGTTCCATTGACCCCGCCCTCCGGGCGCTGGGAGAATGGGGAACGCACGCCTACGAGGAAATCGATGCCAACTAAATGCAAAAGAACCCCCGGAACCAGTGGTTCCGGGGGTTCTTTTGTAAAGAATATAATGGGTTATTTCTTTCTGGTAGGCGGGGGAACCACCGGCGAGTCGTGCTCGAAGGCGTCGAAGTAGTCCTCGTTCTGCAGCTCCGGTTTGCGGTGCCGCACCGCCTCGGTGATGATGGGATAGAGCACGATGGCCAGCAGGCCGCCGGAAAAGCCGTTGTTGTAGAGGTTAAAGCCTTCTACCGGGGTACCGGCCCGCAACACCACCGAGGAGTGGAGAAATCCGGCCACGATGCCGAAGGGCCAGCCAAAATACCCCGAGATGGGGGCCAGGGTGGTACCAAAGAGCAGAGCCAGCTGCACACCGCTGTCGTTGATGTGCCAGTGCATACAAAAGCTGCCCAGCACCACGCCCAGCATAATGGGGATGATATTGCGGGCGTGCTTGCCGAAAGCGGAGAAGCCCATGATGGTAAAGATGCCGCCCATAGTGGGACCGTTTAAATCGCCGCCGGTGGCCAGGATGAAGGTCATACCGATCAGTCCGTTAACACCTACGTTGATCAAAGTAGGGGCAGCGCCAAACATACGCAGGTAGTCACTGGGGGCCCGGCCAGTGGTGAGCAGCAGCCGGCGGTAGCCGGCCCAGGCTGCCCAGATAGGACGTCCGCTGAAAAACAAGCCCATAATGATGAGGAGCAGGCACAGGCTGCCCAGGCAGATTCCCAGCTGCAGATTGTAGCCGGTGGCCCAATGGTGCGCCACGTTGGGATCAGCCCCCAGGGAGGTCATTACCGGCACCAGAATGGTAGCCAGCAGGCCGCAGGCGAAGCCCATGTTGTACAGGTTCATACCGTTCTGGATCTTGTATGTATAGGCGGACAGAGGGGGCAGCACAAAGCCGATGATGGCGCCGATGAGAATAGCCCACCAGATGTTGCCCCAGCCGTTGTCCAAGGCCACATAGCTGACCACCGGCGACAGGGAGGTGGCCAGCAGGGACACCGAGGCATATTTGCCGAAGTCCTCCCGGCGGACCTTGGCGTACAGGAAGGTGCCGAAGATAATGGGCCAAATGTTGGCGATATTCTTGCCGAACAGGGCAAAGCCCGCCATCAGGCCGATCTCCACCAGGGTATAGCCGTTAAGGGGGTCCTTACTCAAATGGAGGATGCCCAGGCTGATGAGGGTGACCAGGGCGGCGTTGACAAAGGCTGCCCCAATGCCCGCGATCTTCACATAGTCGGTGATGAGGGCATCTTCCGTCTGTATGATCTTCCACAGGCCGGGCAGAATCCGGGTGGGATCACCCAGGATCAGCCCGATGGCAATCAGATAGGCAGCAAAGCAGATGGCAGCAGGGTAAATCTTGTGGTAGCGCATATGGTGTCCCCTTTCGGATGGCAGCCGTCTTACCGACCGTCAAAATAGGCTCGGGTCTGTTCCGCGTTACGCATGACTTCTTGCTTGAGCTCCTCCAGGCTGTCGAACTTCCGCTCGCCCCGCAGGCGCTTATAAAACTCCATCCGGACACTCTGTCCGTACAGGTTGCCGTTGAAATCCAGGATAAATCCTTCCACAGTCACCCGGTCGCCGTCGTCCACCGTGGGGCGCACCCCCACATTGGTCACCGCCAGGCGGCTGTCGCCGTTTTCAAACCACACTTTGGTAGCATATACCCCATAAGCGGGCACCAGCACACCGGGCTGGAACCGCAGATTCACCGTGGGAAAGCCCAGAGTGGACCCCAGCTTCTTGCCGTGGGCCACGGTATCGGTGAGGGTATGGGGATGGCCCAAAAATTCGTTGGCCCGCTCCATCTCGCCCTGGGCTACCAGGGTACGGATATAGGTGGATGACACCGTGATGTCGTCCCGGCACACCTTGGGAATGATATCGCAGCCAATGCCCAGCTCCTGACACAGTGTCTGGAGCCGCTCCGGATTACCCTCTCCCTTATAGCCGAAGTGGAAATCGTGGCCGGCCACCAGATGGACCGCCCCATGCTCCTTCACCAGATAGTCGGTGACAAACTCCCGCCAGGGCTGGTGCATCATCCGCTCGTCAAAGTGGGCCACGATCACATCCCGGATACCGTAGTACCGCCGCATCAGCTCCGCCCGGTCCAGGGGGGAGCTGAGCAGGGGGACCGCCGGGGTCTTGAGGATCAGGTTCTCCGGATGGGTATCAAAGGTGACCGCCGCCGGGACGGCTCCCAGTTCGGCCGCCTTCTCCCCCACCCGGCGCAGCAGGGCGCCGTGGCCCAAGTGAACGCCGTCAAAAAAGCCCAGGGCGATCACACGTCTTGTCTCTGTCCCGTTCACTGTCTCACACCTCGAAAAAACTTTTGATGGTAGCCATTACACCGCCGGCGCACCGGCCCAACAGCAAAAATTCCCCATCGGGGCCGTACACCCTCCATGTACCGTCAGCCACGGCACAGGAAAAGGGACTGCCGTTTTTGGCCTTCTTCAGTACCTCCGCTCCGATGGTCACCGCCGGGTATTCCCCAAAGCAGCCGTCCACCGGGATCAGCAGGGACGCCGGGTCGGTGGCAGCCTGGAGTTCCTCCAAAGTTACCGCCTGATCCAGAGTATATCCCGCCGCCTCGGTGCGCCGCAGGGCGGACATACAGCCACCGCAGCCCAGCGCCTGCCCAATATCATGGCACAGGGTCCGGACATAAGTGCCCTTGGAGCAGCGCACCCGCAGATACCAGGCATCCTCCTCCTGAGGGAACCCAGCCGGGGCCTCCTCCAGCACCTCCAGCTCATAGATGGTCACCGGCCTGGGGGGCCGCTCCACCTCTTTGCCTGCACGGGCCAGCTCGTAGAGCTTTTTGCCGTCCCGCTTGATGGCAGAATACATGGGTGGGATCTGAAGAATATCCCCACGGAAGGGTTCCAGGGCCGCTTTCAGGGTCTCCCGATCCACCTGGACCGGCCGCTGTTCCAGCACCTGGCCGGTGGTATCCTGGGTATTTGTCATAACACCCAGTTTTAATCCGGCGATATATTCCTTTTTCCCCTCGGTGGCAAACTCCACCGCCCGGGTCGCCCGCCCCACAAAGACAGGCAGCACACCGGTAGCCATGGGGTCCAGGGTGCCGCCGTGGCCAATCCGCTTTTCGTGGAAGATCCCCCGCAGCTTGGCGCAGATATCCATGCTGGTCCACTCCTGGGGCTTGTCGATGATGATGACTCCGTTAGGCATTGCTTTCCACCTGCCGGATGGCGTCCAGGATGGCGGACTCCGCCTGCTCCAGCGTACCGTCCACGGTACAGCCCGCGGCGGCGGCGTGCCCGCCGCCCCCCAGCAGGGCGCACACACGGGTAGCGTTCAGTCCGCCGCTGGTGCGGACGGACAGCTTGCAGGCCCCGTCCTCCAGCTCCCGGATGGTGACGGAGGTCTCCACCCCCTCGATCTGGCCCAGGAAAGCCGCGATATCCTCCATGTCCTCCTCAGTGGCGCCCGCCTCGTCCATCAGAGACAGGGACACGGGAGCCACGGCCACCTTGCCGTCCTCATAGCGGTGCATCCGCTCCACAATGAGCCGTTCCACCTGGAGCCGAGCCCAGGTCTTGGTACGGAAGTGGCGCTTGTTCAGGGGGAATACATCGATTCCAGTATCCATCAGGGCGGCGGCCACCCGGTGGGTATCCGCCGTGGTGTTGCTGTACTGGAAGCAGCCGGTGTCGGTGGATACCGCCACATACAGGGGAACCGCCGTCTCCTGGTTGATCTGCCCCAGTTCTTTCAGGATGTCGTAGATGATCTCGCCGCAGGCCGCCCGCCCGGCGTCCAGGCAGGTCTCCTTGGCAAAAAACTCCTGAGAGGGATGGTGGTCAATGGCCAGATCGATTCCCCGCTCCAGCCAGGGCTGACCGGATTTGGTAAAAAGACCCCGGGCGGCGATGTCCACGCTGACCACCGTCTCCGGCTCATACCCCTCGGGGGCCAGCAGGCCCTCCAGGTAAGGGGTGAAGAGATGAGTCTCCCCGGTGCCGGGGCAGATATGAGCCGTCTTGCCCAGGCCGCGCAGTCCCAGGCACAGGGCAGCGGCACAGCCGATGGTGTCCCCGTCGGGGCGCTTGTGGGTCAGGACCAGGTAGCGGTCGTGGTCCTTCAGCCAGGCCGCAGCTTCGGTATAGGTCATGGAGCTCACTCCTCGCTGTCCAGATCGATGTGGGCGTTGGCCGGATTGGCAGGCTTCACTACCTCCGGATTCCGCAGCATACTCAGGATATGGGCACCCTGGCCGATGGAGTCATCCTCTACAAATTGCAGCTCGGGGGTATAGCGCAGCTTCAGGGCCGCACCCAGTTCCCGCCGCAGGTAGCCTCCGGCGGATTTCAGGCCCTTGACCACCTCGCTCACGTCGCTCTTATCCAGCACGCTGACATAGATCTTGGAATAGCGCAGGTCAGAGGTGGTATCCACGCCGGTGATGGACACCAGTCCGTGGACCCGGGGGTCCTTGACCGTGCGGATGAGGGTGGCCAGCTCCCGCTGGATCTCCTCGTTGATACGTCCAATGCGATTACTTGCCATATTTTTCTCCTATTACGCAATACAGACCCGCCCCCTCCTCAAATGAATTGGGGACGGAACGGGTCTGATTTCATTTTTTATAATTATACTTCAATTTGCTCCATCAGGAAGGCTTCAATGACGTCGCCCTCCTTGATGTCCTGGAACTTCTCGAAGGTGATGCCGCACTCGTAGCCCTGAGCCACTTCCTTCACGCTGTCCTTGAAGCGCTGGAGGGAAGCGATGGAACCGTCGTAGATCACCACGTTGTCGCGCAGCAGGCGCATCTGGGCGCCGCGCTGCATCTTGCCGCCCGTGACGTAGCAGCCGGCCACCATGCCCACGCCGGTGATGCGGAACACGTTGCGCACCTCGGCCTGGCCCAGCTCCACTTCCTTGAACTTGGGAGCCAGCATACCCTTCATGGCGGTCTCGATCTCGTTGATGCAGTCGTAGATCACGCGGTACATCCGCATATCAACCTTGTTGCGGGCGGCGGTGTCCTTGGCGTTGGAGTCGGGACGGACGTTGAAGCCCACGATGATGGCGTTGGAGGTGGTAGCCAGCATGACGTCGCTCTCGTTGATGGCGCCCACCGCGCAGTGGATGACCCGCACCCGGACCTCGTCATTGGAGATCTTCTCCAGGGAGGCCTTGACGGCCTCGGCGGAGCCCTGCACGTCGGCCTTGACGATGATGTTCAGGTCCTTCATCTCGCCCTGCTTGATCTGGCTGAACAGATCCTCCAGGCTTACCTTGCCCACCGGGCTGGAAGCAGCCATCTTCTGGTCGTGCTTGCGCTGCTCCACCAGCTCACGGGCCATACGCTCGTCGGCCACGGCGTGGAAGTCGTCACCGGCGCCGGGCACTTCGCTCATGCCGATGATCTCCACAGGCACGGAGGGACCGGCCTCGGTGAGCTTCTCGCCCCGGGCGTTGGTCATGGCACGGACACGGCCCACGGCGGTACCGGCAATGATGATGTCGCCCTGATGGAGGGTACCGTTCTGCACCAGCAGAGTGGCCACAGGACCGCGGCCCTTGTCCAGACGGGCCTCGATGACAGCACCGTGGGCAGAGCGGTTGGGATTGGCCTTCAGCTCCTGCATCTCGGCGGTCAGGTTGACCATCTCCAGCAGGTTGTCGATGCCCTCGCCGGTCTTGGCGGAGATGGGGCAGATAATGGTCTCGCCGCCCCACTCCTCAGGCACCAGCTCGTACTTGGTGAGCTGCTCCTTGATGCGCTCGGGGTTGGCCTCCGGCTTATCCATCTTATTGATGGCCACGATCACGGGGATCTTGGCGGCCTTGGCGTGGTTGATGGACTCCACGGTCTGGGGCATAATACCGTCGTCGGCAGCCACCACCAGGATAGCCACGTCGGTGATCATAGCGCCGCGGGCACGCATGGCGGTGAAGGCCTCGTGGCCGGGGGTATCCAGGAAGGTAATGGGCTTGCCCTGGACCTCCACCTGATAGGCGCCGATGTGCTGGGTGATGCCGCCGGCCTCGCCCGCCGCCACATGGGCGTTGCGGATATAGTCCAGCAGAGAGGTCTTGCCGTGGTCGACGTGGCCCATAACCACCACCACGGGAGCGCGGGGCAGCAGATCCTCTTCCTTATCCTCAGCGGTATCGATGAGCTTCTCCTCGATGGTGACGATGATCTCCTTCTCCACCTTGCAGCCCAGCTCCTCGGCAATGATGGCGGCGGTATCGAAGTCGATGACGTCGGACAGGGAGGCCATGACGCCGTTCTTCATCAGGGTCTTGACCACCTCGGCGCCGGTCTTCTTCATGCGGGAAGCCAGCTCGCCCACACCGATTTCGTCGGGGATCTTGACGGTGAGGGGGGTCTTTTTGGCGATCTCCATCTGGAGCCGGCGCATCTTCTCCTGCTCCTCCTGGCGGCGCTTGTTGCCGCCCTGGAAACCGCCCTTGCGCTGGTTGCGGCCCTGGAACTTCTGCTTGCCGGCCTGCATCTGCTTGGTCTTGCCGGCGGCCAGATCCTCCAGCCGCTGGTCGTACTTCTCCAGGTTCACGTTGCCGCTCTTGCGGGTGTCCACAACCTTCTTCTCAGGCACACGGGTCGTGGGCCGGCTGGGCTGCTGGACGGGCTGAGTCTTGGGCTGCTCCGCCTGAGCGGCGGGCTTATTGACAGGCGCGGTATGTTCCTTCACAGGCTTTCCACCCTTCTGGTTCTGCTGCTGAGCGGGAGCAGTGCGCTGCTCCTCCTTCCCGGCGGCAGGTGTTTCCTTGGCCGCGGCCTTGGGTTCCCGATACACATCGGCGTAGATGCTCTCAATGCTCTCCACCTGATTGTGCTGGGTGAGATACTCGAAAATCAGAGACAGCTCCCGGTCGCCCAGAGGCTGCATATGGTTCTTCGGAGTCGTCGCGTATTTGGTCAGAATGTCGGTGATATCCTTGGAGTTCTTGTTGAAATCCTTGGCCACCTCATGCACACGGTATTTGTTGTTCAGCAAATAAAGCCACCTCCAACTGGTCGGCTTGCGCCAATAGGAAAACGCGGCGGGACCGCTGCGCTTTCTTATTGGAACAAGCCTGCTTGTTCCAATCTGTCCTCAGCCACTTCTTGTTCATGGCTGCTGCTTCTTGATGGTCAGTTTGCCCTTGGGGGCAAACGGTCTTGCCTGCTTTTTGGCCGCGGGCGGATTCTCGGGCGCTTTGGCCGCCTTGGGGGGCGGAGCCCACGGCTTCTTGTTCTTCTTTTGCAGGTTCTTCTCATGGGCCCGCTGTTCCTTCTGCCGCTGAAGGGCCTTATCTGCCTTGATTTTCAGCTCCTCCGCCGCGGCGGAGCAGTGCTCCGGATCGGCTTGAGCCAGCTTGGCAGCAATGGCGGCGGCCAGCCCCACATCAGTGAGGGCCAGCATGGTGCAGGCGGAGCGGCCTACCGCACCGCCCAGGCCGCCCTTGGTGTAGGGCGTAGGCAGGTGGGGCACCTTGCCGATCTCGGCAAAGTGAGCGGCCCGGCGCAGGCTGTTGTCCGCGCCGTCACAGGCGGTGAGGATCAGCTTGGCCTGGTGGGCCCGGGCGGCGGCGCCCACCGGCTCCTCGCCCACCTCCACACGGCCTGCCTTACGGGCGATGCCCAGCAGATGCAGTACGCTATCCATCCTGATCGCCCTCCCGCATCTGCTGTTCCAGCGCCTCATATACCTCGTCGGGCATGGGGGCGGAGAAAGCCCGCTCCAGCGCCTTGGCCTTCCGGGCCCGCTTCAGGCAGGCCTCGTCGGGACATACATAGGCCCCCCGGCCCGGCTTCTTTCCCTTGAAATCCAGGGAGACTTCCCCCTCGGGGCTCTTCACCACCCGGATCAGCTCCTTCTTGGGCTTCATCTCCCGGCAGCCTACGCACTGACGCATGGGAATCTTCTTGGGCATCCTTCTGCCCCCCTTCCATCTTATTTGATCACTGAGGGATTACTCCTCGGTCTCGGCCTCGTCCTCGAGGATCACGTCCTCCTCGTCCTCCACTTCCTCGTCGGCGGGGGCGGAGGCGGGCTTGATGTCGATCTTCCAGCCGGTCAGCTTGGCGGCCAGGCGGGCGTTCTGACCCTCCTTGCCGATGGCCAGGGACAGCTGATCGTCGGGCACCACCACGCGGCAGGTCTTGCCCTCCTCGTGGATGTCCACGCTGATGACATCGGCGGGGGACAGAGCGGCGGCGATGTACACGGCGGGGTCCTCAGACCACTTGACAATGTCCACCTTCTCGCCGCGGAGCTCCTCCACGATGTTGTTGACACGCTGGCCCCGGGGACCCACGCAGGCGCCGATGGGGTCCACGTTGGGATCGGCGGACCAGACAGCCAGCTTGGTGCGGGAACCGGCCTCACGGGCAATGGACTTGACTTCCACAGTGCCGTCGTAGATCTCGGGCACTTCCATCTCGAACAGCCGCTTCACCAGGCCGGGATGGGTGCGGGAGATCAGGACCTGGGGACCCTTGGTGGAACGGCGGACCTCCACCACATATACCCGCAGGCGCATACCCTCCACGTACTCCTCGCCCTTGACCTGCTCGCCGGCAGCCAGGAAGGCTTCGGTGGCCTCGCTGCCGGAGCCGATCCGCAGGCTGGCGGCGCCGGAGCGGGGATCGATACGGGTGACCACGCCGGTGAGGATCTCGTGCTCCTTGGAGGAGAACTCGTCGTACACCATGCCCCGCTCGGCCTCGCGCATACCCTGGATGATGACCTGACGGGCAGTCTGAGCGGCAATGCGGCCAAAGTCCCGGGTCTTGATCTCGATCCGGATCACATCGCCCAGCTGGGCCTGGGGCAGCTTGGAGCGGGCCATCTCCAGGCTCATCTCGGTGCAGGGGTTATCTACCTCCTCCACCACGTCCTTCTTGACGAACATCCGGACAGTGCCGGCCTGCTCATCGGCTTCCACCGTCACATTGTCCCCAACGGTCTCATGGTCCCGCTTGTAGGCGGACACCAGGGCCTGGGTGATCTTCTCCAGCATATAGGACTTGGGGATGCCCTTTTCCTTCTCAATCAGGTTGATGGCGGCAAAAAATTCCTTGCCGTCCAGCTCATTGGTCTTCTGCGCTTTGGCATTCTTCTTCGGCATAGTTCTGTCTCCTTATCCTCAACACGGGCGGTTTCTGTCCGCCCCTACATCTTAAAACCGCACGTACAGCCGGGTCTGGGCCACGTCCTTCTTGACGAAGGTTCTGGGACCGTCGGCTGTCTCAATGGTCACGTCGCCGTTTTCATAGCCGGACAGGGTGCCCACATGGTCCTTCCGGCCGTCCACCGCCCGGTAGAGGCGGACCTCCACCTCAGCCCCCATAAAGGCGGCAAAGTGCTCCGGCTTCTTCAGGGGTCGGTCGGCGCCGGCGGAGGAGACCTCCAGCACATAGCTGCCCTCAATGGGATCGGCCTCGTCCAGCGCGTCGGACAGGGGGCGGCTCACCGCCTCACAGTCGTTAATGGAGACGCCGCCTTCCTTATCAATATAAATCCGCAGGAACCACTGTCCCGCTTCCCGCACATATTCCACGTCCCACAGGGAGCAGCCGGCAGCCTCCACCAGGGGGGCCGCCAGAGCGGATACCAGTTCCGTTACCTTGGCCATAATCCACCTCCGGCAAGGGGCTGTAAAAAATTTACATACCCCGTTTTTTCAATAAGAAAGAGCGGAGCCGTGACCCCACTCTCACCATACTTCTACTACTAACGTATGTACTATACCACAAACCGGTGTTTTGTGCAAGGGTCTGCCGTGATTTTTTCCAATCCGGTCTTTTTTATGCATTTGAGTTGACATAAGGAAACCCTCTGGTACAATAGGAATCAGATTTATTGTTCTAAGGAGGTCGGAGCATGGAAGGCAACAAGCAGGCCCTGGAAATTTTGGGCGAGGTAAAGAAAGCGGTGGTGGGCAAAGATAACGTGCTCGCCAAAGTGCTGCTTGCCATTCTGGCCCGGGGCCACATCTTGCTGGAGGACATCCCCGGCGTAGGTAAGACCACCATGGCGCTGGCCTTTTCCAAGGCCCTGAGCCTGCAATATAACCGGGTGCAGTTCACCCCCGACGTGATGCCCTCAGACATCACCGGCTTTTCCATCTACAACAAGTCCACCGGCGCCATGGAGTATCAGCCCGGAGCAGTGCTGTGCAACCTGTTTCTGGCGGATGAACTGAACCGGGCCACCAGCCGTACCCAGTCTGCCCTGCTGGAGGCCATGGAGGAGGGGCAGGTCACCGTGGACGGCGTGTCCCATCCGGTGCCCCAGCCCTTCCTGGTCATCGCCACCCAGAACCCGGCGGGGGCCTCAGGCACTCAGCCGCTCCCCGACTCCCAGATGGACCGGTTCATGATCCGGCTTTCCATGGGCTACCCCGCCCCGGCGGACGAGTTTGCCATGGTGCGCCGCAAGCAGGGAAACAACCCGCTGGATCAGGTGCGCCAGGTGCTGGATCTGAACAGTCTGGCCGCCCTCCGTGCCCAGGCCGACCAGGTATTTGTATCCGACCCGGTGCTGGACTATATCATTCGGCTGGTCAATGCCACCCGCAGCCACCCCATGATCGTCCAGGGCGCCAGTCCCCGTGCCTCTCTGGCCCTTACCGCCATGGCCAAGGCGGCCGCCCTGGTCTTTGGCCGGGACTTTGTCAATCCGGAGGACGTATCCATGGTCTTTGCCGATGTGGTGACACACCGACTCATTCTCTCCCCCCGGGCGGAGGCCAACGGCAACTTCCAGCCGGCGGCGGAGATTCTCCGGCTGGTCCCGCCGCCCAAGATCGGGTAAGGCTATGGCAGGCCGTCGGATTTTATACGCCGTTTTGGTGGGCGCGGCGGTGCTCTTTCAGATCTTTTTCCGCTTTTACCTGTCCACCTTTGTATTGGTACTCATTCTGGTGCTTCCCATTCTCTCCCTGCTGCTGGCTCTGCCCGGATGGATGGGGAGTATGGCATCGGTAGTGCCCCAAGCCCCCCTGATCACAGTAGGCGGCAGCGCCCGGTTTGGCGTGCTCCTGTACCATTCCTCTTTCCTGCCCCTCATCCGCCCCCGGATCAGGCTGCGCTGGACCAATCAGCTCACCGGAGAGTCGGGGGAAAGCAAGATCACGGTAACCGCCCGGAAGCCGGCGGAACTGACGGTGGCCGCCACCCACTGCGGCCGTCTGGTCTGCCAGGTAGAGAAAGCGGTCTGCTGCGACCTGCTGGGGCTCTTTCCTCTGCCGGTGCGAAAGGGCCCGGAGCGGGCTGTCCTCATCCTCCCCGCCCAGCTGGAGCTGGAAGGAAAGGAGGAGCTGGCTGCCGGTGAGAACGCCGGTACGGTACTCCGCCCCCGGCCCGGCGGCGGTCCCGGCGAGGACTACGACCTGCGGGAGTACCGGGTGGGGGACCCCCTGCGGTCCGTCCACTGGAAGCTGTCCTCCAAAAAGGACGAACTGGTGGTGCGGGAGACCCTGGAACCCCAGCAGGCCGCCATTGTGGTGACCTATGACCACTTCGGTCCGTCCGAGGAACTGGACCGCACCTTTGCCCAGCTGTGGGCTCTCTCCCGCTGGCTGCTGCAGCAGGACCGCCCCCACCACATCCAGTGGGCTTCTCCCGTCACCGGCGTGGCAGAGGACCGGGCTGTGGACAGTCCCAACGCTCTGCTGTCCTGTCTGGAGCTGGCCTTCTCCACCCCCGCACCTCTGGAGGGCCGCTCCATTCTGGACGGCGCCCTCCGGCTGCCCGGCGGCGGTAAGGTACGCCATCTCCATGTAACGCCGGACGGCGTGGAAGGAGGGGGACGATGAAACAGCATTCCAAACGGCAGCCCCGGCCCCGGCCGGGCTGGCTGGAGCTGCTGACCGGCGGCTTCCTGCTCTTCCTGCTGTTGTCCAGCACCCTCTGGTCCTTCTCCTCTGCGGTAGGACAGTCTCTTGAGCTCACCCTTTTCCTTACAGGCTGTGTGCTTCTGTCAGTCTTGCTCACCGTTCTGTGCGCACTCCCTACCCGCTGGATGCTGGTGAGTATGGCTGCGGTACTCTGCATTGACGGTCTGGTGGTGTGGCAGATGTTCACCGCCATGCGGCTGGGAGAGATCACCTTCCGCTGCTCTGTGGTGAATACGGTGTGTACCAGTCTGGAGCTGGACGGCTTTATTGAGCCCATCCTCCAGCTGGCCCCCTCCGTCTGGATCAGAGCCGCAACCATTCTGGCCCTGGCTGTGGCCGCTGTTCTGGTGGTTCTGCTGGCCCTGGCGGTTATACGGTTCCCTTCTTTTTCCGCCACCTTCCTGCTCACCGCCCCCTTTGTGCTGGCTCCTCTTTGCATTTCTGTCACACCGGCCTGGCTGCCTCTGATGGTGCTCATTCTGGCCTGGTGCGTGATGGGCCTGGGGTCCCTGGCCCGGCGGTGGGACCGGGCAGGAGCCGCACGGCTCACCCTGGTCTCCTTTCCGGCGGTAGCTCTGCTGCTGCTCCTCCTCAACGCCGCCATGCCCCAATCCACCTATCAGCGGCCCCAGTGGGCAGACGACGCTCTGGACTCCATCAACAACTGGGCAACTCATCTGAATATTACCCTCTTTGACGGCAAAGGACCCTTCGGCTTTGGCAGCGGCGGCTCCTTTACCAATGCCGACGGCAAGGTGTCCCTGGACGACGCCGGACCTCTGGACTTCTCCGGCCGGACGGTACTGGAGGTGGATACCGACCTGCGGGGCCGGATCTACCTGCGGGGCTTTTCCAGCGCGGTATACGACAGCGACGGCTGGGGGCCTCTGAAGGAATCGGACTATCAGGACCTGGGTCCCTTCTATTATCCCATCGATGAGGTATCCGGCCAATTCCCCCTTTCCGACTTGGAAAACGCATTGGACGGCTATCAGCCCATGAACTTCCCCGCCCTGGCTGACCGGAACGCCTTTCCCAGCAAACAATACGCCAAGGTCACGGTTCATAATACGGGCGCCGATCCAGGCTATGTGTACGTTCCCTATCACATCCTGTCCCAGCCCAACGAACTCGGCGGCACCAAGTTCATGTACGACTCCTATCTAGCCCGGGGAGAAGATGTATGGACCCACACCCTGTATGTCCAGCCTGGCTGCTCCCCCGATTCCGGGGCGGCGCTGCCGGTGGAGGCCCGGCGAGCAGAGGCGCGCTATCGGGCCTTTGTCTACGAGAAATATCTGACCATTCCCGACTCTCCCCAGCTGTGGGATGCCATGGTAGAGGCCACCGACCAGTTCTGGCCCCAGGTCATGGAGGCCTGCGACAGCAGGGAAATAACCAGTACCCCCGATTTCTCCTACGGCATTACCTCGGAGAACGGTATTCCTGACCTCACAAAATCGGATATCAACCTGATCCATCTTTGGACCATGGAGAGCGCCCAGGCCATCGCCGATTATCTGGCCTCCATCACTCAGTATGATCCCAACACCCCCGCCACCCCGGAGGGAGAGGATTTCGTCACCTATTTCCTCACCGAGAGTCACCGGGGCTACTGTATGCACTATGCCAGCGCCGCCACCCTCATGCTGCGGGCTATGGGTATCCCCGCCCGGTATGTCACCGGCTATGTGGCCGACGTACCCTCCTCCGGCCATGTGAATGTCCCAGATTCCGCCGCCCACGCCTGGGTGGAGGTCTATATTCCCGGCTACGGCTGGGAGCCGGTGGAGGTCACCCCCGCCTATGCCGGCAGCAATCCCGGCCAGAGCGGCACGGCCACCCCCACGCCTACCCCCACCGCAACAC